>CAZJZA010000026.1:0-11960 GCA_964550355.1 uncultured Halobacteriales archaeon | reverse complement strand
TCAGTTGCATGTCGGTGCTCGGGATGGGACGGTGAAAACGGTTGTGGCAGGGCGTCTCATCAGGGCAATCCAGTCGGAGTCGGTAGCGTCTACTGGCGTTTCTCATCGCACATTTACCGTCCGTGGCCGAATCACCACCGGATCGAGCCGGTGTCTGGGACCGTCAGAATCCGCGCCGGCCAACAGCTACAACCCACCGGAAGCCATACCGGAGACTGAATGGGTACGGAGACGCCCGAGGCGATTCCCGGTCCCGAGATGGTTCCGGACGGTGACCTCCTCGAAACCCTCGAACCGGCCGTTCGCGAGTGGTGGATGGCCCAGTTCAGCGATTTCATCGAGGATAACGGCGGCTACTTCACCCCGCCCCAACGGGAGGCAATTCCGCACATTAAAGCGGGAGAGCACACCCTCATCGCGAGTCCCACGGGGTCGGGAAAGACCCTTGCGAGTTTTACGTCGATCATCAACGAGTTGTTCGTCCGAGAGCGCTCAGAAGGGCTCGAGAATACCGTCTACTGTCTCTATATCTCCCCGCTAAAGTCGCTTGCAAACGACATCCATCGGAACCTCGAAGCCCCACTAGACGAGATTTACGACCGGTTGGAAAAACGGGGTGAAGACGTGACAGAAATTCGCCACGCGATCAGGCACGGCGACACGAATTCTGCGGCCAGACAGGCGATGCTCGAGGAAACCCCACATATCCTTAACACGACCCCGGAGACCCTCGCGATCTTGCTCAACTCCCCGAAATTCAAAGAAAAACTCAGAAGCGTTGAATATGTCATCGTCGACGAGATCCACAGTCTCGCGGACAACAAACGGGGGACCCACCTCGCCGTGAGCCTGGAGCGGCTTTCGGCCCTCGCCGATTCACCGCCGACCAGAATCGGCTGTTCGGCCACAGTCGAGCCCCTCGACGAGATCGGCGAATTTCTCGGCGGGTACGATAACGGAACACCCAGAGACGTGAAACAGGTCGACACCCGGTTCATGCGGGAGTACGACATCGAACTCGTTACCCCGGCCGCGGACCTGATCGAGACCCCGCGCTCTGTGATCCAGGAGCGGTTCTACGATCAACTGGCGGAGTTGATCGCTTCCCACGACAGCACCCTCGTGTTCACGAACACCCGTTCGGGGGCCGAACGCGTCCTCGAAACGCTCAGGGAACGAGGGGACGTAGCGGAGGAAACGTCGGGAGCACACCACGGATCGCTCTCGAAAGACCGCCGCCACGAGGTCGAACAGGCGCTGAAAGCGGGAGAACTCGACGTGGTGACCACCTCGACGAGTCTCGAACTGGGAATCGACATGCCCCACATCGATCTGGTCGTCCAGGTCGGCTCGCCGAAGTCCGTCGCTGCGCTCCTCCAGCGGGTCGGGCGTGCAGGCCATCAACTCGGTGAAACCGTCACCGGACGAGTGTTCGCACTCGACCTCGACGAGTTGATCGAGTGTACGGTCATGCTCGAACGAGCCGAATCGGGATTCGTCGATCGGGTACACATCCCCGAGCGGGCCCAGGACGTGGCGGCTCAGCAGGTCTACGGCATGGCGATCAACGGCCCCCGACCGGTCGCTGCGGTTGAATCGATCCTCCGGCGGGCCTACCCATATCGGGACTACACCGACGAAGAATTCGAGCAGTTGCTCCGATACCTGCGGGCGAAGTACGAGGGCATGGAGGACCGGAACGTCTACGCGAAGGTCTGGGTCGACGAGAACGACCCACCGGATGGCGAACACCATTATCCAGAGTTCCCCGTCGGTAAGCGGCTCATCGGGAAGCGCGGCCGTCTCGCCCGGATGATCTACATGACGAACATCGGGACGATCCCGGACTCCTTTTCGTGTAACGTCTTCGTCCGGGGTGAGGACCAGTGGGTCGGCGACCTGGACGAGAACTACCTGGACACTCTCGACCCGGGCGACGTTTTCGTCCTCGGCGGGCAAAAGTACGAATATCGCTACCGCCGCGGGTCGAAGGTCTACGTCGATCGAACGAGCGATCGGGCCACCGTCCCCTCCTGGTATTCGGAGCGCTTACCCCGCTCGTTCGATCTCGGCGTCGAGATCGCGGCCTTCCAGGAGCAACTTCTCGACATCGCCCAGGGCGGCATGGCAGCCCTCCGCACTCGGCTCCGCAAGTCATCGATCGACGAGAACAGCGTGCGGGCACTCGCCCGCATGATCGACCGCCAGCTCGCCTACGCCGGCCCCGAAAGTGTGAGCACCACCGATCGACTCGTTGTCGAACACGTTACGGACCGCGAAGACTACCGGCGTCGGTATTACGTCCGTTCACCGTACGGGCGACGATTCAACGACGGCCTGTCCCGGATTCTGGCCCACCAGGTCGCCGTCGAAGCCACCGCGAACGTGACGATAGCCGTCAGCGACTCGGGCTTTACGCTCTCGATGCCGTTGAATCGCAAAGTCGACGTCGTCGGTCTCCTCGAATCCACGACCCCCGAAGCCGCCCGGAATCTGCTCGAATCGAGTCTCGACGGAACCGACCTACGCGAGCGGTACTTCCGGATCAACGCCACCCGCTCATTGATGATCCTCAAACGGTACAAGGGCCACGAGAAGTCGGCCAGCCGACAGCAGGTTTCAGCCGAGATGTTACTTGGCTTCGCCGAGGACCTCGAGGACTTCGCCGTGCTTGCCGAGACACACCGGGAGATCGTCGAGGACAAACTCGACCTCGCGGGCATCGAGCAGATTCTTGGGAAAATTCATCGTGGGTCGATTGCGATCGAAACACAGACGCTTTCCTCACCGAGTCCCCTCTCGTTCGGTCTCGCCACGCTCTCGGCAAGCGACGTCGTCCTCGCGGAGGACGAAGACGCGGCACTTACGGCGTTTCACGAACGGGTCACCGAGGCCATCGAGGGCGATTGAGAGACGATCAGCTCAGATCGGCCCGACGGAATCGGCGATAGCCCAGGAACAGTGGCAGGATCGTCCAGACAACCAATATGGCGACGAAAACCGGCGCGTCGAGGTACATTGGAACCTCCCCGCCAAGTCTGGCCGACAGGGCGGCATCCGTGTCCAGAAGGATCCGTTGGACGAGCGCGTTGTAGGCCCCCGAAGGGCTTGCCCCTTGGATCAAGAGAAACCAGCCCGGAACGGTAGTCCCTGGCATCGAACCCGTAACGAGCAAATGGACGCCCTGTGGAACCATATCCCAGAGCAACGTCAAAACCAGATACGCAGCGACTGCGAGCGTCATTGCCCGCGAGCGAGTGGCCGTCACCGAGGAAATCCCGACCGCAATGCCCACGAAGCTGATCCCCAGAACCGAGGACAAGACTGTCGTACCCAGGAAGTCAACGACTGGAAGTACCCCATAGAGCGCAAACGTGACGACCCCGGAGATCGCAAACCCGATGCTGATACCGATACCGACAACACCGGCCCGTCCAAGGAACTTGCCGGTAACGACTGCACGCCTGGAGGGCGGCAGCCCGAGGAGAATTTTCAAGCTACCGGACTCCCGTTCGCCTGCGATCGCGAGGTAGCCAGCGATCAGGGCCATGATCGGGACCAGCATGGCGGCGAACTGCGAGGCCGCGCCGATCGCCGATACCGGGTCCCCCTCCACACCGGGGACGAGCACCATAACCCCCGACGCGAGCGAGGTCATCGCCGCGATGAGAACGACGATGGCCCAGAGCATTCGCGAACGAAGGGCGTCTTCAAACTCCTTTCGGGCGATGACCAGCCACGTCATCGGTCGGCCTCCGTCTCGTCGGTCCGGGTCCGGCCGGTCGTTACACCAAAGAGATCCTCGAGAGACGCTTCATCGGTCGAAATGTCGAGGAGGGTGGCCCCAGCCTCCCGCACCCGGTCGATAACGGCGATCTTCGCTTCCGGGTCGACAACTGTCACCAGAATCTGCCGCCCATCGATCGTCGCGGTACTGATTCCATCAAGGTCTGAGAGAGTTAGCTCCACCGGGACCTCATCGACGGTGAGAGTCATCGTCGACCCCGTTCCCATCGAGTCCCGAAGGCCGTCGATGGAGTCGATGACGACCAGCTGGCCCGCATCGAGAATCGCCACTCGGTCACAGACCGCCTCGACCTGGCTGAGAATGTGACTGGAGAAAAAGACCGTCTTCCCTCGTGCTGCGTGGTCCCGGGCGATCTCTCGGACTAACCGGACGCCGTTGGGATCCAACCCCGAAGAGGGTTCATCGAGAATCAGAAGATCGGGAGTGCCGACCAGCGCGATCGCGAGTGCCAGTCGCTGTCCCATTCCCTTCGAGTAACCGCCGACCTTCCGAGCGGCGGCCTCGCTCGCGAGCCCGACGCGTTCGAGCAGGTCGTCCGGATCGTCGTCCGCGTCTTTCAGGTCGATCGCGTATTCGAGATGCTCTCGACCCGTGAGTCGGTCGTACAGGCCATAAGCGTCCGGCAATATCCCGACGCGGCGGTGGATTTCACTGGTCTCTTTTTGGCTGTCTCGCCCGAGGACCGTCGCCGTCCCCGCCGTCGGTCGAGCGTAATCCATGAGCACGTCGATCGTCGTCGACTTTCCCGCCCCGTTCGGTCCCAGAAAGCCGAAGACCTCCCCTTCGTAGACGGTGAGATCGAGGTCGTCGACGGCGAGTACCATGTCGCCGTAGCGTTTCGTCAACCCGCTCGTTCGAATGGCGATTTGCTCGCCATTCTCGGACCGTATGGTGTCTTCGCCCTGTGTTTCCCGAGAAGATTCGGCTGGATCAGCGGGCTCAGAACGCATTACAGAGGATAACGTCCTACCAGTTTATGTCGGTGTCGTCGGTTGACAGAAAGCGAGTCGAAAGAAGTGTTTGAGAAACCGGCTTCTGGTTAGCGAACGGGTCCACCGACCGTTTTCGTTCTCAATTCACGGCCGCTACACGTTCTCGAGTCCACAACCGTTACACGTTCTCAAGTCCACGACCGTTACACGTTCTCAACCCGCGAGAAGGATACGCCATCGGATATCTGTTGGTCCCCTACCACCAATATGGTTTCAAAGATAACACTTTTTGAACCGCACTTCGATGGCGCACAGATCGGACCGGCAGCGCTGGGAATCGATCCATCAAGTGAAGAGCAAGCGGGGGAGGCCGAAACGGAAACCTCCGGTTCGGGGATCGGAGCTGCAGCGCCGGTATTCAGCCACCTCCCGCGAGCCCGAACGGTAATTGGAACGGGAATGGTCGCCGCTGGCCTTCTCGCTGGTGTTGTCGTGTGGCGACGGTTCCGGGCCCGAAAAGACAGTGACGCTCCCCAAACCGAAGGCGACGCCGACCCGGAGGACGAACCGCTGATCGAGGAGCGCCCCGTCGAAGACCTCACGGCGGAGTGAACGACATCATAATGCGAACCTGCACGCAAAGACCATCCTACACGCAAAGACCGATCTACACACAATGACCGGGAAACATCTACACACAATGACCGGGAAACCCGGCACGCAAAGACCGGGAAACATCTACACCTAATGACCAGGAAACCCGGCATCCAATTACCGGGAAACACCCACACACAATGAACGGGAAATCGTTCGTCCTCGCGTCGAGTGCCGGACTCGCCACGTTCCTGCTCGTCGGGGCGGGTGTCACCGTCGTTTTCGAACAGTGGATCGAGTTTTCGCTCTTCGTCGGCATCCCGGCTGGGTTGCTAGCCGGAGTCCTCGCTGCTGGAGGCGTCGCGTTCGGCCTGGCGACCGAAGACCCGTCGAGACAGCGCCGGATCGCCGGAACAGTCGCCGGCTTCAGTGTCGCCTTTCTCCTTTCGCTCGGTATCCTCGGTCTCGTCCGGAATGGGGGCCTTACGGTTTCGCTCGGTGTTTCCATTGTCATCGGTCTGGCGGGTGCAGGGTTCACATACGTTCGGGGACGGACAGGAAAGCAGAGCAATGGTCAATCGGCAACCGTAGAATAACGGCATACCGGACTCCCTATTGACGATTTAAACCGACCCGAGAGGTGTCCGGTCAAACCAATTTTCGGCTGGTATTTCGTGGACTGAAGGTTTTCTGCTGGCATCTCGCGGACTGAAGGTTTTCAAGATTGGGCCCACTCGAGCATTCTTTCGTACCGCTCCCGACTCTTCAGCGCCGCTGGATCCCCGATGAGAACGAGTGCCTTCTTCGCTCGCGTCAGCGCGACGTTCATCCGGCGTTCGTCCTCGAAGAGCGGACCGTCCAGACTACCGGAGGCGACAAAGGAAACCAGTAAAATCTCCGTACTCGATCCCTGGAACCGATCGACGGTGTCGACTGTCACCCCATCCGGAACGAGCGGACCGATCGTCGACACCTGCGCCCGGAACGGCGCAATCACCCCAATGTCCGAAGGGGTCACACCTGCGTCGAGGTATGCAGAAACAATCTCGGCGACCCGCTGTGCCTCGGCATCGTCTGTATGCTCGGCGTCAGTCCCCGAAACGGGGACGAACGTGACCCCATCGTAGATGTCCGTCCGATCGGGATCGAGTTCGAGGTCCGAGACCGTCTGGCTTGCTACCTCCACCGTCGCCGGCCGGAGCGCGCCATCGTAAAACTCCCGGGAGGAAAAGGCCTGAATCTGCTGGGACATCCGGTATTGCCGGTCCAGCATCACCGCCGCCTCGGGATACATGTCGATGAGCCGTTCGAAAAGGGAGGTCTCGAGGCCATCCGCCGATTGGACGACCGGCGGGAGTTGTCGGTGATCCCCGACGAGCACGAAGCGGTCCCCCCGGTTTATCGCGGCAAGCGTATCGGGTTCGGTGAGCTGGCTGGCTTCGTCCACGACCACCACGTCGAACGATTGTGAGCGCATCACACGTGATCCACAAGAGGCCGTCGTCGCGGCCACGACCGATGCCGAGTCCAGCGCGGCAGCACGTGTCTCTGGGTCTCCGTCTGTTTCGAGTCGTAGGTGGGCCATGTCTCCTCTTATCCCCGACGGAGTGCCAACCCGAACGACGTCCGAGAATCCATTATCGAGAAGCGCCTCGAGGGCGTTATCCACCGCCCGGTTCGTAAACGCCGAGAGCAGCACACGATCTCCACGTTCGACGAGGGCGCGGATCAGTCGAGCGATGGTGTAAGTCTTCCCGGTCCCCGGCGGGCCATGGATGAGTGCCAGATCCTCCGCCCGCAGCGCCCCATTGATCGCCCGATTCTGGGCCGGATTGTTGTCGATCAAATCTCGCTCCGGGCCGTCGAAAGCAGGGTGTTCGCGACCGAAAAGCAGATCGCGGCGTCGGCTCGAACTCGTTAGCACCCCGTCGTGGAGAGCGGTCAGCATCCGATCGACGGAAAACTCCGAAGGATAGATATCGAGTCGTCGCAGTTCGAGTGGCTCATCGACCGTCACCACCACCTCCTGGCCCAGAGATTCGACGACGGCGAGTTCCGAGTGGCCATCGATCGGGTCGCCGTCGCTCGCGAGGACGCGGTTTCCTTCCCGGATTTTCGAAACTGCACCTGCTGGCCGTTCCGCACGGATTTGCCACCGGCCGTTTGGCAGTTTCTCGCGGCCGGCCGGGTCCAGATCGACGAGAGCGCGATCCGCTTCGGCTCGTTCGGCCGGGGTCTGATCCCAGAGTTTGGCGTATTCGCGGTGAATGGCCCGCCGCTCGGCCTCGATGGAGTCGTATTGTGCCTGGAAGTACTCCCGTTCGGCCGCCGGAAGCGGATCGCCGACGGACCCGGCCTTGGATTTTTGGTCCAACCGCCCGGAAACAACCAGACAGGTGTCCTGTTCGAAACAGTACTGGCAGGTGGCATCGCCCTCGTAGCCGGTCGGCACCGACACGTCGTGTTCCATGGCCGCGATCTCGTTTCGGCTCCGGAGGACGAACTCCTTGAGACCGTCACTGATCGGGAAGTCCTTGGCCGGGGATAAGTCCCCAGCCTCCGATTCGAGGGCGGCGTTTTTCGTATAAAGCAGGGTGCCCGTATCCACGTCCACCCCTTGCTCGGTGAGCAACAATGCGTACGCAGCCGCCTGGATCTTGTCCTGAAAGCGGGGGCTTCGACTCGTATTCTTGCCAGTCTTGAGTTCGACGGGGGTGCCCCGACGAATCGCATCACAGCGCCCCTTGATGCCGTAGGTATCACTGAGCAGTGTCACCTCTGATCGCCAGTTGTCCTCCTCGAGGCGGCCCTGTTCGAGCCAGGCCTCGATCGCTCTGGCGTTGGTCGTTACCTCAGCGGTGACCGAATCGCGGTCCCTGCCTAACAGGCCCAGTTCCAGGGCGGCCTCTGAGACGCGCTTCTCGACGGCCGACTCGAGATTGGTCCCACGCAGGAGATCGCCGAAGACCTCGTGGACGATGGTCCCTTTCGTGACGGGATATTTGAGAGGCAGTCCACCGATCTTGTTGAGATAGTACATCCGGGGGCACTGGACCCACGATCGGATGTCCGTGACGTCCACGAGAAAATCCGGCTCGAGGACCACCCGAGATGCCTCGGTCGTAATCAATTCATCCCCCTTTTCCTCAAGGCCAGTCGCGAGCAGTTCCATCCCGGGTTCGAGAATCGTCGCCGTTTCGGCCCAGTTCCCCGAAAGCGAGAGGGAAACCGGCTCACCACCTGCCAGTAACTGGATCGTCGCGACGTCCCGGTGACCTGATCCGGTGGAATCGGTTCGGATCTCGCCGACGTTCCGGACTTCGCCCCGCCGGTTCACGACCGAGTTGATGCGACCCGGGCCGAAAACGATGTCGCTCCAACCTTACTGTCGCACCCACCCTACTATTTCTCCAACCTTACTGTCACACTCACCCAACTATTTCTCCAACCTTACGGTCACACTCACCCTCCTGTTTCTCCAACCTTACTGTCACACTCACCCTCCTGTTTCTCCAACCTTACCGCCGCTTACACCCTACCTCGATTCCCCGGGCGGGACCCGGTCGAGCCACCGACCGGGCGATGCGAGTTCCGCCGTCTGGGGGAGGTGTGATGGATCGGCCCAGACGAGACCCGCTCTCTCCAGGCCTCGCTCGGCGACAATGGCCTCGAAAAACTCCCTGCCGCGCTCGTATTGTGCTCGTTTGATATCGAGCCCGAGCACGCGACTGATGACCCGGGAAAGGTGCCCTCCCGAACCCCGGCGTTCGTCGAGTTTCCGTCGAAGATCGGTTGCTTCGGCGTCGAAGGCATCGTCCATAAGGAGTTCGGCGTACCCTTCGACGGCAGTCATCGCCCGATTCAACTCCCCATACTGCTGGCGCGGAACGGACCCATTCGCGAGTCCGGCGACCACACCAGTAACCCGATCGGCAAGATACGAGCGGAGCCACGGAGCCGTCCCAAATTCCGCCGCGTGGGCGACTTCGTGAAATGCAATCCAGCGCCGAAACCGGTCGAAGTCCACGGACAATTCGGTCGCCGCGGCAACGACGTTTGGATGGACGATATAGAGATCGTGAGCGTCTCCCTCCGCGAAGAGAAGCGGATCGTATTGCCCAAGCACCTGTCTGGATAGGTATGCAACCGAGCCAGCGACAGAGGCCGTATTGAACGGACCGGTGAGTTGGGGGAACCGACTCGACCCGTCCGCGAGTGGTTCGAAGGCTGATTCGAGCGTACCGAGCGTGCCGTCGATCCAGTGGTGGCGGTTTTGCACCTCGACGGTGGGTGGCAATTCGAAGTCGATTCCGGCAACGTCCCGAATTTCGCGTCTGGCGGCACGAATGTCCCCAGCGTATCCCTCCTTACCGGTTTGTTCGAGGTCGAGGTCGCCGGATTTCGTCAGTGATCGAGCAGCCTCTCGGGCGGCATTCCAGTCGACGCCTCCGTCACCGTCCGCGCCGACGATCGCCCGAGCTCCCCCCAGCGGATTCATACGACCGCTACTGGAGGGAGAAAGGAAGCCCTTCCGGCCACAGAGACACTGGTAGAACCCACCCACCGCCCCGCTAATCAATACCACTATACGCGTTGATGGAATATTCAATCAACAATGGTCGACAGTCCCTCGTTCCTCGACGAGCCCGAGGACACCCGCGAGGCCATCATGAAGGCCACCTATCAAGCCCTCTGTGAACACGGCTATGCGGGGCTGACCATCGCGCGGATCGCCGAGGACTTCGAGAAGAGCAAGTCGCTTCTCTATCATCACTACGACAGCAAAGACGAGTTGCTGCTCGACTTTCTCTCCTTCATGCTCGAGAAGTTCGAACGGTCAGTCCCGGAAGGGAAATCGAAACCGCCCGAGAAGCGACTCGAAACCGTCTTCGAAAGGGCCCTTGCCCCCGAGGACTGGGACGAGGGGCTCAAGTTCACGAGGGCAATGACCGAATTGCGCGCGCAAGCGGCCCACGACGAACGGTTCAGGGAGCATTTCATCGACCACGACCGGGTCTTTCGACAGGCACTCGTCGAAACCATCGAGGAGGGCATCGAGGACGGCGTGTTCCGAGAGGTTGACGCCGAACAGATCGGGTCGTTCATCTTCGTGACGCTCTCGGGCGGTATGAACCAGATGGCAACCGCAAAGACGGGCCACGAAGCAGCGATCCTCGACGAACTCGAACGATACGTTTCGACTGTGCTTCGGAACGACTGAAACGCCCTCTCAGCAGTGCAGATCGAGTTTGGCGTCGACGATCTCTTTCAATCGAACAGCAGCAATAGCAAAAACAGTCGCGGCGATGGAGACGGCGACGACCTGTCCGAGCGAAACGGGTAGGCTCCGTTCCCCATCCGTCGATACCGACGAATCCACCGGTCCTGTTTCGTCCCGCTCTGAACCACCGAAGAGAACGAACTTTGGGACGATCTGGACGTCGATCCGGTCCACGTGGAACGCTACCAGCCCCATATATTTCGATCAGTGCCGTGGAAAGTCAGCCTTTCGGCTGCGTTGGGGGCAGGCGACTGGACCGTTCGATATCGGCTGCGTTGGGGGAGGTGATTGGGTCGTTCGATATCGGCTACGTTGGGGGCAGGCGACTGGGCCGTTCAATATCGGTTTCGTCCGTGGCAGGTGACCGGGCGTTTCAAATCCCTTCGGAAGCGAGTCGACGTATGGACAGCGACCGACGCGACTTCCTCGAAACGCTGCTTGCAACGCCGAGTCCGTCCGGCTACGAAACACCGGCGCTCAAGGCCTGGGTCGAGTACGTCTCGGGCTTCGCTGATACCGTCGAAACGGATTCGTATGGAAATGCCGTCGCCACCCACGAAGGGTCAGACGAACTCTCGATCGCGGTGACGGGCCACGCGGACGAGATCGGTTATGCCGTCTCCGCCATCACCGAAGACGGATTCCTCCGCATCATCCCGGTCGGGGGATCGGATGCAACGGTGTCCAGAGGAACCCAGATCGAGATTCACACGGCAGAGGGGCCAGTCAACGGCGTCATCGCCCAGACCGCAATCCATCTCCGGGACCGAAACGGGGCCGATGAAATCCCGGACATCGCCGCACAGCACGTCGATGTTGGAGCCGAAGACGAGGCTGCCGCCAGGGACCTCGTGGAGATCGGTGACCCGGCGATCCCGGCAGTTGGACTCCACGATCTCGCCGGAAGCCGGATCGCGGCACGGGGAATCGACAACCGGGCGGGAACATGGGTTGCCGCAGAGACACTCCGAAGGGCCATCAAACGGGACGTAGAGGTAACCGTACACGCCGTTGCGACCGTCCAGGAGGAGGTCGGCCTCAAGGGCGCGAAAATGGTCGGAACCGAAATCGACGCCGACGCCGTGATCGCAGTCGACGTGACACATGCCTCCGACAATCCGGCTTACCCCGAAGAACAGGCCAACGATGTCGCACTGGGGGAGGGCCCGGTCGTGGGTCGCGGCACGGCAAATCACCCCGAAGTCGTCGCCGCCGTTCGAGACGCCGCCTCGGCTGCTGATCTGCCGGTCCAGTTGCAGGCCTCCCGGGGACGGACAGGCACTGGGGCCGGTGCGTTCTACACCCAGCGGGGTGGCACGCCAAGTCTGAACCTCGGGATTCCAAA
>CAZJZA010000025.1:0-12190 GCA_964550355.1 uncultured Halobacteriales archaeon | reverse complement strand
CGACGGTCAGCTCGATGAGGTGGCCCCCGGACTCCATACGATCGGGGTGATGCTTCCCTACGCTGGGTTGCACCATCTCCTGTTTGACCTCGGTGAGGGCGACGTTTCGACTGGTGGAACCCGCGAACTCGAGGGTCCACTGGTGATGACGAGTGGCAACCTGCCCGGAGAGCCGATGTGTGTCACCGTCGATTCGATATTCGACCAGCTGGGTCACGTGATCGACGCCGCGCTCGTCCACGATCGGGAGATCGTGGCTCGGTGTGACGACAGCGTCGTCCGAGACGTCGACGGAACGCGACGATTCCTCAGGCGATCCCGTGGATGGGTCCCCCAGCCGCTCCCTCGCAGGGGGGATGGGCCTCCACTTCTCGCCGTGGGTGCCGAGTTCGACGGCACTGTTTCCCTGGCCCGGGACGACGAGGTGTTCCCCTCACAACATCTCGGTGATATCGATGGACCGACGACGGAGACATTTCTTCGGGAGACGGTCGATCATCTTACTGGATTGCTCGGCATAGCGCCCGGACTCGTCGCCTGCGACGCCCATCCGAACTTCCTCACGAGTAACTACGCCGCTGAGTACGCCGGCGAAATTAGTTCCTCGACAGCGGGGGCCCATTCGACTGAACCGATTCGAGCCCCACACCAGCCGACCGACCCGATTCACGATCAGCACCAGCCGACTGACCCGATTCGCGTCCAACATCACCATGCCCACGCGGCCTCACTGCTCGGGGAGCACAACCTGGAGAATGCAATCGTGATTGTCGCCGACGGGACCGGCTACGGATCGGATGGGACGATCTGGGGCGGGGAAGTCCTGGATGCTTCCCGATCGGATTTCGAACGGGTCGGTGGCCTCGACACGTTTCGACTCCCAGGCGGCGAAACGGCAATCGAATATCCGGCGCGGATCCTGGCGAGTTTGCTTGCGGAGACGGATCGGATCGACGACCTCCTGACTGCACGAACACCACTCAGCTCGGCCGAGGCGGGAACGGTCAGAGAGAGCCTCGCGGCGGGCGTGAATGCCCCGGAAACCACGAGTGCGGGACGATTCCTCGACGCAATCAGCGCGCTCCTCGACGTTTGTCCGAAGCGACGATACGAAGGTGAACCGGCAATCAAACTCGAAGCCGCGGCCGCCGGAGCCGACCCCCTCGAGATGGGGGTCCCATTCGGCCGACGGGATGGTCACCGAGTTCTCGATGTCCGAACCGCTTCACGCCGGTTAGACGAGCTCTCAGCGATCGAACCGACTGCGGTCGTCGCGGCGACGGCACAGGACGTCCTTGCGCGGGGGTTGGCCCAGATTGCGGTGGGGGAGGTCGAAACCCGCAATATCGGGACGGTTGGTTTCTCGGGCGGCGTCGCCTACAACGAAGCCATTTCGCGAACGATTCGGCACACTGTGAAAGCCGCCGGGCTCGACTACGTCGATCACGAGAAGGTATCGCCGGGTGATGCGGGAATTTCATACGGACAGGCACTCGTCGCAACGGCCGTTGTTCACAGCAACCGGAATACGGGTTCAAGCCGGGGAAATACACGGTAAATTCCCACGATTGTCCTCGCGATGAGGATTTGTGATGGGAAGCCGATCTCCGACCGCCGACAGCCGTTCACATGGCCCGCCGACTCGGGTACGAGCGCAGTCGACCGGTAACTGAAGACGACCTGGTCGACCTGCTCGAGAGGAACGAGTTCTGAACTCAGAACGTCCCGAACCCTGATCAGGTGCCAGCCTCGATGGCAAGATCGAGGTCCGCCTTCAGGTCCTCGACTCCCTCGAGGCCGACACTCAGGCGCACCAGCCCGTCCGAAACCCCCGCTTCGATACGTTCTGCCCGCGGAACCGCCGCGTGGGTCATGGTCGCCGGCTGCTCGATGAGACTTTCGACGCCACCGAGACTCTCTGCCAGCGTGAAGACGGTCGTTTCCGAGACGATCCGCTCGACCGTTTCGAGGGAGAAGTCGAGTTCGATGCTCACCATGCCGCCAAAGTCGTCCATCTGGTGGGCGGCCAACTCGTGTTGTGGGTGAGAGTCGAGTCCAGGATAGTAGACCCGGGAAACGCTTGGGTGGGCTTCGAGCCACGAGGCGAGCGCAGCTGCGTTTTCCGTGTGTCGTTCCATCCTGACTGGAAGGGTCTTGATTCCACGAAGGACGAGGAACGCCTCGAAAGGGCCGAGTGTGGCTCCAACGCTGTTCTGGTAGAACCCGAGCTGCTCGTCGAGTGATGGATCGTCCGTGATTAGCGCGCCACCGATCACGTCCGAATGTCCGCCGAGATATTTCGTCAGCGAGTGAGCGACGATATCGGCCCCGAGTTCGAGTGGGCGTTGCAGAAACGGCGTCGCGAAGGTGTTGTCGACCGCGAGCAACGCGTCGTCGCCGTGGGCGATGTCGGCCATCGACTCGATGTCGACGATCCGCAGAAGCGGGTTCGTGGGCGTTTCGATCCACACGAGTTCGGTTTCCGGTCCGACCGCCCCGGCGACCGCCGACGGATCGGTCGTGTCGACGAAGTCGAATTCGAGATCGTAGTCCTCATAGACCTCCCGGAAGAGTCGATGGGTGCCGCCATACACGTCGTTTCCGCACACGACGTGGTCGCCGGATTCGAGGAGGTTCAAGACGGTGTTGATCGCTGCGAGTCCGCTCGCAAATGTCCGTCCATAGTCTCCTCCTTCGAGTCGAGCCAGATTCGATTCAAGCGCGGTCCTCGTGGGATTACCCGAACGGGAGTATTCGTAGCCCTGGTGGTCACCCGGTGCGTTCTGGGCGTAGGTCGAAGACGCGTATATCGGGGTCATGACTGCTCCCGTGTCTGGATCGGGTTCCAACCCGCCGTGAATCGCTTCGGTTTCGATAGCGGGCCGGTTTGTGTCCGCTTCGTCAGTCATGCTTTACCCTCCCAGTTCTCGAAGTCGGAATAGAGCCCCTTCGAGAGGTAGCGTTCGCTACTGTCGGGGAATACGGTAACCACCGAGTCTGCAGGGCTATCCAACTCTCCACTTTGGAGCCGTGTTGCAACCCGCGCCGCCGCGACACTTGCGGCTCCGGAACTCGATCCGACGAGGTGTCCCTCCTCCCTGGCTAAACGCCTTACTTCTGCGTGGGCCTCCCGATCGGATACGGCGACGATGTCGTCGATTTTTTCGGGTTCGACGAGTTCGGCGAGTTCGGGTTCGTGTGTTCCGATCCCCTCGGTTTTGTACGGAGCCTCCTCCGGATCGAGCCCGAGGCGCTCGCCGAACGTCGATCCCGCTGGTTCCACAGCGACGATCGCTGCATCGATTGCTGCTGTATCCAGCGCGTTCGCGATGCCCATGAGCGTTCCACCGGATCCCATTCCCACGACGACAGCCCCGATTTTGCCATCGAGCGCGTCGATTATTTCGGGTCCGGTCGTTTGGGCGTGGGCGTCGACGTTGTGCGCGGAGGAAAACTGCTGGGGGACGACTGCACCGGGCCGACCGGCTGCGATTTCGTGGGCCCGATCGATTGCGCCCTGCATACCCTTCTCACCGGACGTGTGAACGATTTCGCCACCGAGGGCAGCCATGAGATGTTCTTTCTCCTCGCTGAATCCCGTCGGCACGACAAAAACGGGCTCGACGTCGAGTTGCCTGGCTGCGATCGCCATCCCGATTCCGGTGTTTCCGGCCGTGGGTTCGACGATCGTGCCCCCTGGTTCGAGTTCGCCAGATTCGAGGAGTGCTTCGACGATGTGTTTTCCGATGCGGTCTTTCACGCTCCCGCCGGGATTGAAAGTCTCGAGTTTCGCGTAAATGTCGACCGGGTCCGGCCCCGAGTCGAGTTCGACGAGTGGTGTTTTGCCGATCGTTCCGAGGACCGAATCGTATGGTGTTGAATGGGTTGTCATTGGCTGTATTACGTCGAGAGTCGATAATCGATACGGCGGCCGCTGATTTCTCACCGACAGCGACAGGACCCGGACGCCGTGTCCGTGGAATTGGATGTCGTGTCCGAGGATCCGGACGCCGTATTCGAGGGATTGGACGCCGTATCCGAGGAATGGGATGCCGTAACCAAGGAATTGGACACCGTACGTGAAAAACAGGACCCCGTGCGACCGTCGGTTGATCGGCGATCAGGGCGGTCCAAACCTGGGTTTCCCGGCTGCTGCCAAGGCCACGTATGTCTCTCGGTGCCCGACAGGGGTGCCGGGATCGAATCCACTCCGTCCATCTCAGTTCTTGGTACCCGGTCCAGGTTTATCTCGATTCCCGTTCAGAACCCCAGCCCGCTGCAATGGTGTTTCTGGGCGTCGAGCGAGCTATTTGGAGCAGACTTGAACCGACCACCCTTGGGAACCGAAAGTCTCCCGGCCCGACAGCCGTGCCATCGAATTAGCGGGGCCGAACGAGGCGGGGCCGGGTTGCTGTTTCATACTTGCTCTGGTTTGTGACACACAATTCTCTTTCCGTTTTTATGCGAGTTCCTGCACCATTCGTGAGTGCCGGGGCTGGAATATTGAGCGAAGGCTACATTGAATCACTATATTGGATCGTTAACCGGTTCGGCAGAACGAGCGTCCGAACCGATTGAAACACCGGACAGACATCGATTCCAAACTGGAGAAACGAACACGCTCGCCATTCATACAGATACAGCGCGGAAACCCACGGCTTTAGCCGTGGGTTAGCTTCCCTCGATACTGTCATACTTCTTCGATCTCTCCCCGCGTTTCCAGTATCCGGCGTTTGACGCTTGGATACCGGTCGATGTCGCGATGCGGGATAAACAAGGCTTCCAAGAACGCGTCGTGAAATCCGTCTAGAGCGGCCAACTCGACGTATTCGACTTCCTCGACGATAGCAGCTGCGGTCTTTCGTGCCCCCGTGTCAAGCAACGCGTATATCGCCCCGTAGCCGGCCGTATTTCCGAGGAATTCGACCTCCTCGACGCGTGTTTCGGGAAACAATCCCAGCAACCCTGCGGACTCCGGATCGATCGAATTCCCGAACCCACCGGCCATCACCAGTTGATCGACCGTCTCGACGTCTGCGACATCGAGGAGGAGATTGGTCCCCGTTTGAATGGCCGCTTTTGCGTGTTGAATCTCTCGGATATCTGCCTGTGAGATGACGATTTCCTCGCCATGGTCCGACTCTTTACCCTCGACGAGAACGAACTCGCGTTCGCCATCCTCACGGTCTCGAATCCGTTTCGGATTTTCCTCGGGCTCACACAATCGGCCCCGTCTCGATATCACTCCGACTTCGAAAAGTTGGGCGACTGCGTCTAAGAGCCCCGAACCACAGATCCCGATCGGCGATGTCTCTCCGATGACCGTCACTGTCGGCTCCCACGTCTCGTTGCTCACGGAAACGCGCTCAATCGCGCCTGGTTTTGCCTGGACGCCATCGGTGATTTCGGCACCTTCGAGTGCAGGACCTGCCGGGGCGGAGGCTGCGAGCAGTCGGTCCCCGGTCGAAACACCGATTTCCCCGTTTGTCCCGATATCGATGTAAACAGTGGTTCCCTCCCGTTCGAACACGTTCGCTGCGAGGAGGTCGGCAACGAAGTCGGGCCCGACCCAGCCGCCGATGACCGGCAACCAGGAACAGTACGCCGACTCGTTGATCTCGACGTCTACTTCTCTGGCTTTGTATTCCAGTAGTGCGTGCGCGCCTGGAATATACGGGGCCACCGTGACGGGTTTGGTCTCGATTTCGAGAAAGAGGTGATGCATCGCCGTATTCCCGACGAAAACGGCGTCGAGAATTTCCCCACGCGAGATGCCCTCCTCGCCGGCAACTTCACCAATCATCTCGTTAACAGCCTCGGCGATCTCTCGGTGTATCGAGGTTCGCTCTTTTTGCCCCCGCTGGGCGAACTCCACCCGACTAATGATGTCCCCGCCGTGGCTGATTTGGGGGTTCAATCGCGACGTCGTGGCACAAATCTCGCCCGTATCGAGGTTAGCCAGGTAACAGGCGAGGGTGGTCGTGCCGACGTCGACTGCAACCCCGTAGATCGGCTCTTTCCGTCCCGGATACACGGTCAGCAGTTCAGTTTCCGCGAATACGACTGGTGTACAGTGGAGTGTTCCATCCGCTTCGGACACAGATCGCATCGTATTCGGGAGCGAGCAGAGCCCGAGTCGGTCGACGGTCGAGATATCGACGTCGTATTCGCTCGAAAGGCCGGAAAGCAACCGTTCCCGGTCCGCACGTGTTTCTTCGAGGGTGGGCGACTGTATTTCGAGTGGATACCGCCGGGCTGCCGGCCGCCGCTGAAATTCCATCGAGCGCCCCTCGGTCATGATAACTCCCTGCTCGATGCGTGATTTGGGCGGCACGAAGACGGTCACGTCGCCATTCATAACCCGGGTTTCACATCCGAGGCGATACCCCTCAGCCAGTTGTGATTCACTCAGGACGGATTGTTCGTCACGTGAAACTGCTGAGAGGTTTTCCATCCCGTTTTCGACGTGCAGTGTACAGGTACCACAGACACCAGCGCCTCCACACAGGGCTTCGATGCCGACGTCAGCTCGTTTTGCGAGTTCGAGCAGTGTTGCTTCCCGGTCCGTCGTTACCTCGATTCCCCAGGGTTCGAATCTGACCGACCTGTTTTTGCCCATGTTGGCATCCGCATGTTCGACTGCCCGCCAGTGGCGATTTCGAGTAGCCCTTTGCCACGGTCCCGAGGAATGTAGTGGACTGATTAGAGCACTGCCATCTCCTTGCCACGGTCCCGGGCCTCCTCGATCATTTCTTTCAACTGTTCGTCAACATCCTCGGGCAGGGGTTTCGGATCGGATTGTTCGAGTAACGCCTCGACCCGTGAATGGGCTGCGTCCATCGACACGTCCGGGTACCAGTCCTCTTTCTCGCGCTTTTTCAGGATATCGGCCATGAACAGTTCCGATTTCCCGAACTTTCTCGTGTGGGCTTCTGAAAGGTACGTTCCGCCGTGTCCGACCTCGTCGATCACGTCGAGTGCGAGTGTCTCGTCGTTCACGTCGAACCCCTCAGTCACGCGCTTTATCATCCCGCCTATCTCGTCGAGGGCGGCGAGCACCTCGAGACTGTTCCTGAACCCACTCCCGATGACGCCGAGGTCGTGGATGAGGTTTTGTCCCGCGAGGACCGACCCGTAAAGCGAGATCGTCGTCTCGGATCCGAGCTGGAAGTCCGAACCGAACGAGTCGGAGATTCCACCGGTGCCAAAGACCGGAAGCCCGTATTTGCGTGCCCATTGACCGGTGAACGACTGGTAGAAGAGCCGTTCTGGGAGGTAATAGCAATGACTGCCCAACCGCATATCCATCGGCACGGGGAGCGATCCCATCAACATCGGCGTCCCGGGGTTGTTCAGCTCCCCGAGGACGACGCCGCCGAGGGACTCTGCGAGGCCGAGCGCGGCGGTTCCGGCGATGGTCATCGGGCCGGTGGCTCCCATGTCAGGCATCGGACTCGAAATCAGCGGGAGTCCCGCCCGGGTCCATTCGAGCAGCGATTCGGTCGTCTCCCGTCTGAGATACAGCGGCGACACCGGTTCGTTGTACATCGTCACCAGGTTTTTGTTGGTGACGTCTTCGGACTCGGCCACCAGTTCGACCATTTCCACCAGCCGCTTCGTCATCTCGCCACCGTAGTGAGAGAGAATGCAGTTGTGCTTCGTGTTGTTCGCCAACAACTCGTACAAGCTGACGAACCCCAACATCGGCTCGTCTTGCAGCGTGTACATACACCAACTCATGTCGATGTTCGACAGCTCGTTCTGCAGCTTCACTGATTTGCGAACGTCTTCTCTCGTTGGGGGGCGCTCCTCTTCTGCTTCGTAATCGTAAATATAGGGTGGTCCGTTACACGAGGAGAGATAGGACCGTTCGGGTTCCATCAACACGTCGTGTTCGGGATTTCTGGCGGAGAGACGGATCGACCGGGGCGCCATTTCGATACTCTCATTGACGACGTGTTGTGGAATTTTCGCGATGTCCTCCTCCCGATTCACGTCGGCCCCCGCATTTTCCAGGAGGTCCATCGCTTCCTCGTTTTCGATTTTCAATCCGGTCTCTTCGAGGATCTGCAGGGCGGCATTGTGAATGGCCGTTACTTGCTCGTCGGTCAGGAGTTGGAGCTGGCCGCCTTTGATTCCAGTTCTCATTACTTTTCACCCCGCGATGACCTGTGTTCGTGTTTCGTCTAACTTTTCGACCGACTCGAAGGCGTTCGCGCCGTAGAGGTCGGCCCCGATTTCGGTTTGCCACTCCTCGGTGACGGGTGCGCCACCGACCATGACGATTACGTCATCCCGAAGACCCTCTGCTTCGAGTACGTCGATGAGTTCCTGTTGTTTCTCCTTCGTGGTCGTGAGCATGGCCGAGGCCCCAACTGCGTCGGCCCCCTGCTTCTCGATCTCTTCTGCGAATTCTGTTGCAGGAACTTCGACACCGAGATCGATCACCTCGTACCCATTCGCCGCCAGAAGCGACGAGAGGATCTTCTTGCCGATGTCGTGAATGTCCCCTTCGACGGTTCCCAGGATGACTTTTCCCTCACTCTCTCGTTCGCCCCCTCCGGCGACGATTTCCGCTTCCAGGATTTCACGGGATGCGTTCATCGCGTCCCCGGCGCTCGTCAAATCGAAGAGGAATAGCTCCCCGTGCTCGAACTTCTCGCCAATTTCCTGCAAAACTTCTGTCGCCGCTTCGATAGCCTTCTGTGGGTCGATATCTTCTTTGAGTGCTTCTCTAGTCTTTGCCTCCGCAGCCTCCTCGTCGAAGCTTCGGATCGCTTCTTGTAACTCTTCGAGTGTTTCACCCATATATAATGATTTTTAATGGGTTTCAATAAATTGTCACCCTCCACATTCAGGGTGTGACTAAATGCGAATCTGGTAATTACTGTACTGTATCATTTCCGACTTTCAATACCGAAATATCGGTTGATTTCGCGCTATACCTCACGATCACATATATTTATTATCGAATCACTGAATGTCCTGGATACTATTGTATAAAATTGTAATTGACTTGAAACACCATTCACTAAGATAAAAATTATGATATGAGATCTGCACTCACCAAGTTACCGATCCGTCGGACTCAGTCAATCTCAATCGGTTCGCGCTAAAGGGGTGTCCGAAAAATTCAAGCCCCGAACTCGATAAGTGAACGACTGGTCTCTTCATTCCTGTTAGTAATTCTAACTATCGCCGTTGCAAACCTCGGGAGAAACCAGCAAAACTCGCTTTTGAGAGCAACCCATGTTCTCCGTAAACCGCAAATTCTCTTGACCGGATTAAGTCGGAATTTCTCGCTGATCACTACCGCGCTCGGGCCTTCGGGCGTGAATGGCGTTCGTAAAGAATACATTCTCGAGATCTTCCGGAATGTATCCTCGAAACCGTTGAAGGGTAAAACGTTGGATACGTGCTCGTAATGAGTGCTCGGCACGGTCCTGCTGTAGAATTCTGGCACGAGAGAGCCCTTCGTCGTATCACGTTTGACCCGCACAGCCGATTAAGACGGTTCCGCCCGAAACGCTCGCGGTCGGTGGTGGGAACTATCGTAGCCGTCCGAACAACTGGTAATCGTGATCGGGGGCGTACCGGCGGAACAGGAGGCTGTTGGTCAAAACCGAGACACTCGAGAAGGCCATGGCCAAAGCGGCCAGCGCCGGCTGCAGAAGTCCGAGTGAGGCAAGCGGGATCATCGCGGTGTTGTACCCGAGCGCCCATCCCAGGTTCTGCCTGATCTTCTTGAGTGTGGCATCCGAGATTCGGATAGCCTTCACGACGTCGAGTGGATCATCTCTCATGAGCGTGACGTCTGCTGCCTCGATGGCGACGTCAGTGCCCGAACCGAGTGCCGTCCCGACATACGCAACAGCGAGGGCCGGGGCGTCGTTGACACCGTCTCCAACCATCATGGCCTGCCGGTCCTCGGATTGGATCCCTTCTACGGCGTTTGACTTGTCTTCGGGGAGAACCTCCGCCCGGACGTTCGCCGGATCGATGCCGACCTGCTCTGCGACAGCCCGTGCAGTTCGCTCGTTATCGCCGGTAATCATCATCACATCGATGGCCCGCTCCTGAAGCGCTTTTACCGCCTCCCTGGAGCGGTCTTTCACCGTGTCGGCATCCGCAACGACTCCCACGAGTTCCCCGGCGGCGGCGACGAGCATCGCGGTTTTACCTTCCTTTTCGAGGCGTTCCATCGTCTCGGTGGCAGGTGCCGGATCGATGCCGTTGTCTTCCAGCAGTTTTCGGTTACCGACCAGCACCGATTTATCGGAAATTGTCACCCGGATTCCGTGGCCCGGGACGTTTTCGAACTCGTCGGGATCTGTCACCTCGATCCCGCGTTTTTCGGCACCCGTGACGATCGCTTGGGCGAGTGGATGCTCGCTACCGCTTTCTGCTGTGGCTGCGAGGTGAAGGACTTCGTTCTCGGAGAGTCGTTCTCGGGCGGTTTGTGAGCCGCCTTCGGTCGCAAGATTCCCCCCATCGGGTACCGGATTTTGCGACCCCTCGAATGCGATCACGTCGGTGAGTTCCATCTCGCCTTCGGTGAGCGTTCCCGTCTTGTCGAAGACGACGGTGTCGACGTCTTTCGCCCGTTCGAGGACGTCTCCTCCCTTGAACAGGACGCCATTCTGGGCCCCGATGGTGGTCCCGACCATCGTCGCAGCCGGGGTCGCAAGTCCGAGTGCACAGGGACAGGCGATGAGGACCGCGGACGCAAAGACGATGACTGCGAACTCGAAGACTGAAACGGTTCCGCCTGCAGCAACGGATCCACCAGCAACCTGGCCCCAGAGCGGAAGCCACTCGACGAACCCGGCCAGTGCTTCGGGGAAGAGAAACCAGACGGTCCCCCACAGGAGGGCGTTCACGATGACTGCCGGGACGAAATACGCCGAAATCCGATCCGCAAGATTCTGGATGTCGGGCTGGCGGGACTGGGCGTCCTTGACCACTTTGACGATTTGTTTGAGGGCTGTCTCCTCGCCGACTTTGGTCGCTTTGACGGTGAGGACCCCGTTTTCGTTGATCGTGGAGCCGACCACTTCATCACCGTCGCCCTTCTCGACGGGGACCGATTCGCCGGTCACCATCGACTCGTCGACGGCGGACTGGCCACTGACGACAACGCCGTCCGTCGGGATTTTTTCACCGGGTCGGACCTTGAGTAGATCACCCGACTGGACATCCTCGAGGGGAACGGTCTTTTCCGTCCCGTCCGGTCCGATGATGGCGGCCGTTTCTGCCTCCATTTCCAGGAGCTTTCGGAGGGCGTCACTGGCCTGTCCCTTCGATCGGGCTTCGAGGTAGTTTCCGAGCGTAATGAAGACGAGGATCAACGCGGCCGTATCGAAGTATAAACCGCCAGCGATGACCCCACCGAGAACGGCGACAGAATACCCGTATGCGGTCGAGGAACCGAGCGCGATGAGCACGTCCATGTTGGCTCGGCCGTTCGTGACGAGCGCATTGTAAGAATTCTTATAGAAAGGCCAGCCGAGGATGGCCTGGACCGGCGTAGCGAGGGCGAACTCTACCCAGCCGAGTTCCACGCCGAAAATCGTTTCTGGAACGATGGCTCCCCCGAACAGGAACTTATCGGCGAGAAAGAAGAGTAACGGTGCAGAAAGGATTGCACCGAAGAGCGTCAACCGGCGTTGTTTTCGGATCTCGGCCTGGCGAGCAACGTCACGGGCGCTTTCGCCGGACCCATCCTCATCTTCGGTTTCCCGGACTGGCGAGTAGCCCGCGCCTTCGATGGCTTCATAAAGCGTATCCAGTGAGACGTCCGCTGGGTTGTAGGTGACCTGCGCCTCGTCGGTCGCGTAATTGACGTCCGCGTGGATGACACCAGGGGTTTCCTCAAGCGCAGTCGCATTCGCTTCTGCACAGTTCGCACACGTCATATCGGAGATCGCGACCGATTTGGTCTCGGAAACGGCCCCGTACCCGGCTTCCTCGATCGCGTCGAAAATCTCTTTTACGGTCACGGTCTCGGGGTTGTACTGGACGGACCCCTCATCAGTGGCGAAATTGGCGGTTACGTTGCTAACACCGTCGAGGGCGTCGAGTGTGTCCTGGATCGTTGCCGAACAATTGGCACAGGACATCCCGGTAATATCGAGATGGGCTGTCCGGGTTTCCATTGGTGTATGATAGAAGGGGCGGGATCTTTAGGCCG
>CAZJZA010000024.1:0-12610 GCA_964550355.1 uncultured Halobacteriales archaeon | reverse complement strand
CCGGTGTGTTCGAAGTGCCACTCGTGGTCGGTAAACGGCAGGAGAAACCCGCCGAAGGCCGCGTCCACGTGGCAGCGTGCGTCGACCGATTCGGCGAGGTCCGCGAGGGCCGGAATTGGGTCAACGCGCCCGTACTCGGTCGACCCGGCAACACAGAAGACCAGCGCGGTCTGTTCGTCTGCCATCTCGGCCATCGCCTCCGGGTCGGCCCGGTGGTCGGGATCGGTTTCGACGAATCGTACCTCGATGTCGAGGAGTTCAGCGGCTTTCCGGAGGGAAAAATGTGCAGAGTCCGGGGCGACGACGTTCGGGTTCTCGACTGACGCCTGGTTTCTCGCGGCTCGAACCGCCTGGATGTTCGCCTCCGTTCCACCTGCCGTGACGTACCCGCGTGCGTCTTCGAGGCCGACGATTTCCCCGAGCAGCGAGACGACCGACGTTTCCAGGTCCGCGACCGTTTCGAACGTCGCCGGGTCGCCCGGGTTGGACGCCAGAAACGTCTGGGCGGCTCGCTCCGCAGCCGGTGCGGGTCTCGTGCACATCGAGGAGAGGACCCGATCGAAGGATTGGGGGGTGCGTGACTGGAACCGCGTCATGACTCTCCCATAACAAAGGAGTGGTTTAGCGGTTGCGCTCAGCCCTCGGTGAGTTCTCGAATCCGTTCTGGAACGGGTGGATGTCGATAGTGAAACGTCTCGTACCAGGGATGAGGGAAGGGGTTTCCGAGGTTTTCGCGCTGGAGGTTGGCAAGTGCATTTGCGAGCGGTTTGCCCTCGCCCAGCACGTCGACGGCGAACGCGTCTGCTTCCCGCTCGTTTCTGAGCCAGAGTCGATTCGACAGTGGCTGGGCGAACTTGGCGACCGGCTCCAGCCAGAGGGCGGCGAGCAGGAGTCCTGCCGCCGAGACCGCCGGGACGTCGAACATCGCGTAAAACCACGAGGTACCCATGAGAAACTGCGCGATGAAAAGGAGGACGCCGGTTTGAAAGACGCTGACCGCCATTCCTTGCCAGACGTGTCCCCGTTTCCAGTGGGCGAGTTCGTGGGCGAGGACGCCCTGGAGTTCGGCCGTATCGAGTTGCTCGACGAGCGTGTCGTAGAGCACGACGCGTTTGGCGGCCCCGAAGCCCGTGAAAAAGGCATTCGAATGACCCGACCGGGAACTCGCGTTCATCTCATAGACGTCCTCACAGGTGAACCCGGCCCGGTCGAAAACGTCTTCTACCGCCTCGCGGAGGTCGCTTTCCTCGACTGGATCGAAATCGTAGAAAAGCGGCATGACGACCCGCGGGACGAGAATCTGGCTGGCGACGCTGAAGACGGCGACGACCCCCGTGGCCACGAGCCACCACCACTCCGGGAATTGCTGGATGACGAAGAGGACGGCACCGCCCAGCACGGTGATCAGGACGATGGCAATCCCGGTACTCACGAGGGTGTCGCGAACGAACAGACGGGGCGACTGCTCGTTGAACCCGAAGGCGTCTTCGATGGCGAACGTCCCGAACGCGTCGAACGGGAGTTGCACTACCTGAATGATCACCGTTGCGCCGACGAACAGTGCGATCCCCGCGAGGAGGCTGTTTCCGATGGCCCCGAAGACGAAATCGACCAGGTCCCCAAAGAGCCCGGAATACAGCACGAGCAACAGGAGGCCGAGCAGGAAGACCTGCTGCAATTGGCCGGTTGCGGTCCGCAGCCGGTGATATTCGAGGAGGCGGTCGGGATCGTCGACGCCAAGGGTTAAAGCGAGCCACTCGGCCCGGGCCCGAACTGTCCGGTCCGCAAATCGGACATTTATCACCGCGAGGCCGAGGAAAAACGCCGTCGAGCCGACGACCAGGAGCAAAAACGCGGCGTGATAGGCGAGCATATTTTCCGGGTAGGTCGGTATCGCGAAAACGTCTGTTGTTTGGACGAGCGACGAATCGGAACTTGGCGAACTAAACCCAGCAGACTTGCCAAACCGACCTCAGCAAACTTACCGAACCAAACCCAGCAGACTTACCGAACCGAATCCAGCAGGAGGCGCTGCTCGGTGCGCTTGACCTCGTGTTGGACGTCCCTGACCGCGTCGATATTCGCCGAAATGGAGGAGATCCCCTCTTCGACCAGGAAGTCGACCATCTCCGGTTTGGACCCGGCCTGCCCGCAAATGCTGGTGTCGACGTCGTGGTCCCGACAGACTCCGATAGTCCGACTGATGAGTTTGAGAATCGCGGGGTGGAGTTCGTCGAAGCGATCGGCGACGCGTTCGTTGTTCCGGTCCACGGCGAGGGTGTACTGGGTGAGATCGTTGGTCCCAAAGGAGGCAAAGTCGATGCCCTCTGCGGCCATGTCCTCGACGGTCATAACGCTTGCCGGGGTCTCGATCATTACCCCCCAGGACCGTTTCTCGGTGTCGATACCGGCGGATTCGAGTCGTTCGCGTGCTCGTTCGACGTCTGTCCCATCGTTCACGAGCGGGAACATGATCTCGACGTTGTCATAGCCCAACTCGAAGAGGTGCTTCAGCGCCTCGAGTTCGTACTCGAAGATTTCGGGCTCCTCGAGGCTGCGGCGGATCCCGCGCCACCCGAGCATCGGATTGTGCTCGCTTGGCTCGTCGTTTCCGCCCTCCAGTTGTCGGAATTCGTCGGTAGGAGCGTCGAGGGTCCGTACCCGGACCGGGCGGGGATAGAACTCCTCTGCGACCTCGCGGACGCCGTTGACGATCTCGTCCTTGTACGCGTCAGGCCCGTGGTCCGCGAGGTATCGCTGGGGGGTCTTGTTCGTTCCCAGGATCATGTGCTCCATTCGGAGGAGTCCAACCCCGTCCGCACCGGTGGCTGCGGCCCCCTCTGCGGCTCCGGGAATCGAAATGTTGACCTTCACTTCGGTGGCCGTCATCGGTTTGACCGGCGCTTTCGGTCGCGCCTCTTCGATGGGTTCGCGTTCTACCTGGGCGGTGTCCCGGCCCTCCCGAATGTCACCGCGATCTCCGTCAATCGTGACGATCTGGTCGTCCACGAGGATATCCGTCGCGTTTCCGGTCCCGACGACCGCCGGGACGCCGAGTTCGCGGGAGACGATTGCGGCGTGACTGGTCATGCCGCCCTCCTCGGTGATGATTCCCGAGGCTCGTTTCATCGCGGGGACCATGTCGGGGGTGGTCATCGGGGTGACGATGACGTCACCCTCTCCGACCTTGTCGAGTTGATCGAGTTTCCGGATCGTTCGGACCGCCCCGGCGGCGATCCCGGGGCTCGCTCCAAGGCCCGACAGGAGGCTGTCGCCGGTCGACTCCTCCTCGGCTTCGGCCCCAGAGTTCTCGCCGATTGTCGTGATCGGGCGGGATTGAAGCATGTAAACGGTCCCGTCGGCGATCGCCCACTCGACGTCCTGCGGCGTTTCGTAATGCTCCTCGACACGCGCGCCCATCGTGACCAGTTCGTCGATCTCGGCTTCGGTGAGGACACGAGCCGTCCGTCTGTCGTCTTCGATCGGTTGGGTGATCGTCTCGCCGGTTTCTGGATCCCGAACCATCTCGACTTTCTTGTCCGCGACGGTGACCTCCTCTAACTCGTTGGTCTCTCTATCGATGTGATAGTTGTCCGGGGAGACCGATCCCGAGACGACCGCTTCGCCCAGTCCCCAGGCGGCTTCGATGATCGTCTTCGGCGCGCCCGTCGATGGGTGGCTGGTGAACAGGACGCCGCTTTTTTCGGCGTCGACCATCTGCTGGACGACGACCGCGATGTCCACGGCGTCGTGGGCAAAGCCCTGTTGCTCGCGATAGTAGATGGCCCGTTGGGTGAACAGGGATGCCCAGGCTCGCCGGACCCGATCGAGGAGGTGTTCTCCCTGCACGTTGAGGTAGGTCTCCTGCTGACCGGCGAAACTGGCTTCGGGGAGGTCCTCGGCCGTCCCCGAAGACCGAACCGCGACGAACGGCTCTTCTCCGTCCAGGTCCTCGTAGGACGCCATGATCTCCTCTTCGAGGTCCGTGGGAATTGCCGTCTCCAGAATCAGTTCCTTGGCCCGGGATTCGGCTTCGGCGAGTGCCCCGGAGTCCTCGGTCTCCACGTCGACGGCCGCGAACAGTTCCTGATCGATACCGGTGTCTTCGATAAACGAGCGATACGTGTCCGCGGTGACGACAAAGCCGGGCGGGACGGGGAGACCGGCATCGGTCATTTCCCCGAGGGAGGCCCCTTTCCCGCCGACACTCCCGATGTCGTCGGCCCGTATGTGTTCCAGCCAGCGTACTGCCATGTGGCAGGTGTAAGAACCCGGACTGGACCCATGAAGGTTGCGGCGAGTGCCAGTCACGAACGCGATCCGGGGACGTGGCGGAATATTAAAACCACGTCCGCACTTGCCCCCGTCATGGACCAGAAACGTTCCCTGCGCTGGGCAGGCCGATACTTCCTTTACACCACAGCCCTCTCACTCGTCGGGATTGCGTTCGTCGCCCTGGGGGCGTATTTCGCGTACAGTGGCCTCGTGCTGGGCCCGGAAACGATCTTCGGGTTTCGATATCCACATTTCACGACCCAGACGTTCCTGGGCCTCGTTCCGGCGGTCTTCGGCATCGCCATCTGGCGGCTGGGAAAGGCGTGGGCGCTCTATCACACGATGACCGGGGCGATGACGGAGGAACTCGGTGACACCTTCGACACAGAACACGTCAAAAGCGATATCGTCGCGGTGCTCGACGACCGGCTCTCGGACATGCAACAGGACCTCCAGTCGGTCAACCGCGAACTCAGAAACGTCAAACAGACCGACGGGTTCGAATTCGGATCCGAGGAGTAGTTGGTCCAGACCGTTCTCTCTGCGTGAGATGGCATGAATTAAAGTCCGTCCTCACCACTATCGGTGATGGTGACCGAACTCAATGGCCGACCTTCCCGATGAATTCAACTGTACCATCACGAACTGGGATTACATCTATGGCCTCAGCCGCACGGTCGCGGACCAGGTCAAAGCCGCCGACTTCGAACCCGACGTCATCGTGGCGTTGGCTCGTGGAGGCTGGTTCTCCGGTCGGGTCCTCTGTGACTTTCTCGGCCTCGACGATCTGACCAGCCTCAAAATGGAACACTACGTGGGGACGGCGGCGAAGTCAGACGAGCCCGAAATCCGGTACCCGATGCCCGAGGGATCGGTCGCGGGAAAGGACGTCCTCATCGTCGATGATATCGCCGACACCGGCGGCTCGATCCAACACGCCTACAACTACGTGACCAATCGGGATTCCGGCGACGTCCGGACGGCCACCCTCCAACTCCTCCAGACCAGCGAGTTCGAGCCGGATTACGTCGGCGAACGGCTGCAGGAGTGGACCTGGGTCGTCTATCCCTGGAATTTTATCGAGGACATGATCGACCTGATTGCCGGTATTATGGAGAAAGCCAGTGACGGTCCCTATACCAAAACCGAAATTCGCCAGCAACTCGCTTTCTACCACGACATCGACCGCATCGAGATGGAAATCGCCCAGCCGAATCGGCTGGAAGAGATACTCGAAGAGATGGTTCGACGGGACGTGATCGTCCAGGAGGGTTCCGACGCCTGGGTGCTCGCCGAAGACTAACCGTCTCTGTTTCCAGAACGGGACCCAACGCTTGAGTTTCCAGAACGGGACCCAACGTTTGATCTTCGTTTTCGGAGAGAACCCAACGTTTAGGTCCGGAGACGAAAAGATATCGGCATGATCGGCTTTATCGGCGGCAGCGGCATTTACGAAGCCCTTCCACTCACAGACGTTCGCGAACGGGACGTCGAGACCCCCTTTGGCAAACCCAGTTCGCCGGTGACTATCGGGACCTACGAGGGAACCGACACGGAGGTCGCGTTCATCCCCCGTCACGGTCGACACCACCAGTACTCCCCGACCGATCTCCCCTATCGGGCAAACATCTACGCGTTCAAGTCTCTCGGCGTCGAGCGCGTCATCGCGAGCAACGCGGTCGGGAGTCTGCGCGAGGACATAGAGCCCCGAACGCTGGTCGTTCCAGACCAACTGTTCGATCGCACACGGCATCGGGAGTACAGCTTTTTCGGCGACGGGATGGTCGTCCACCAGGGCTTTGCAGATCCGTTCTGTCCGGACCTCTCGACCACGCTCTCGAAGGCGGCTGAATCGGCCACAGACGCCGCGGTCGCAGAAGGCGGCACTTACGTCACGATCGAGGGTCCGCAGTTCTCGACCAGGGCCGAAAGCGAGTTCTATCGCGACCAAGACTTTGACGTCATCGGAATGACGGCCATCCCGGAGGCAAAACTGGCCCGCGAGGCCGAACTCTGCTATGCGACGATCGCGGGCGTGACTGACTGGGACGTCTGGAAGACCGACAGCACGGTATCCCTCGAGGAGGTTCTCGGGAACGCCTCGCACAACGAGAGCGCGATCCGGGAGGTCGTCGGTCAGGCGATCGAATCACTCGGGGAGCGAACCTGTGACTGTGACACTGCCCTGGCCGGCACGATAAACACCGATCCCGAGCATATCCCGGCCGAAACGCTCGAATCCGTGGATTTACTGGTCGACGACTACCTGTAACGGAGAATCTGCCTACGCTTTCCCCGGGCTCAGTCCTGTCCGTCTGGCTCCTCTTTAGGTTCCGTCTCGGCTTCCGTCGCTTCTGCAGGTTCCGTCTCGGCTTCCGTCGCTGATTCCAGTGCTTGGCCGTCCGCGCTTTCCTCGCTCCCGTCTGGGGAAAACTCGTTTGGTCCCTCAACGGCTGTCTCGTTCTCTCCCTCGGTTACATCGCTCGCCTCCTCAAGCGTGCCTGAGTTCGCCGCTTCGCTGAGCCCCCGGTCCTGGATCCACAAGTCTCCGAAGAGGTTGTCCTGTTCGAGATACACCTCCTCGCGGTGGGCGAGAAAGAGGAGGGCGAGAAAGGTCTCGACGCGCGAGCCGCCGGAGTCAGAAATTTCGGCGAACAGCACCTCGGGCCGTCCCCGCTCGTATCGCTCACCGAGGGCAGCGGCCACCGCCTCGATGAGTTCGTCGATGTGCTCGTCGTGGGCGGTCCCCGTGACGGCCGACTCGTTTGGTTCGCCCTCCGAACGGTTCTCGTCTCCCGAGCGGTAATCGAGGGTCTGGATCCCGCGGCGGAAGCCGTGGGGGGAATGTTCCGTGTCGTAGCTTCGCCCCGACTTCCACCACGACCCGCGTTCGGCCTCCCGGAGTTCGTGAACGAGTTCGTCGAGCGTCTCCGGGGTGCCCCGGGCCGACCGTCGGTCGAGCCGACGGTCCATTTCAGCCTCGAGTTCGTCGATCGGGTCGCCGACTCCGGTCGTCGGCCCGTCGAACGGGGACTGCTCTGTGAAAGGGTCGACCCGTTCCGGTTCGTCCGGTTCTGGGGCCAGGTCGTCGCTGAACAGTTCGTCACTTTTCATCCGCAAGAGGACACTCGCGTAGAACAGCGCCCGCCCCGAAGAGCGGATCTCCCCCTCGTCGAGGGCCGAAAGGAACGCGTCGGTGACTCGGATGATGTCGATGTCCCAGGGGTCGATTTCGCCCCGCTCTGCGAGACCGACGAGCACCTCGACCGGCTCGACCGGTTCTTCCTCCTCGGCGGGGCCGAAAGCGGCGGTTTCAGTCATCCGCGACTGCCTCCCGACCGGCGAGGTCGATGCCCGTTACCGCCGAGACGTTGTCCTCCTGCATCGTCACGCCAATCGCCCGCTCCGAGCGTTCGAGCATGGCCGAGCGGTGGGAGACGACGACGAATTGGGCCTCGCTGGCCAGTTCGTCGACCATCTCCCCGACCCGCTCGGCGTTCGCGGCGTCGAGGAATGCGTCGATCTCGTCGAGAGCGTAGAACGGTGCCGGATTGTACCGTTGGATCGCGAAGATAAAGGCGAGGGCCGTCAGGGATTTTTCGCCCCCGGACATCGCATCGAGGCGCTGGATCGGTTTGTCCCCTGGCTGGGCCCGCATCGTCATCCCGCCCTCGAAGGGTTCTGCCGGGTCCTCCAGTGAAAGTTCGCCGGTCCCATCAGAGAGCCGCTCGAAGATGTGCTGGAACTGCTCGTTGATCGCCTCGTAGGCCGCCATGAAGTTCTCGCGTTTCAACCGGTCGTACCGGTCGATCCGCTCTTCGATGGCCTCCCGCTCCTCGTCGAGTTCGTCCCGCTTCTCGGTGAGCCGGGACAGGATCGTCTCGACCTGCTCGTAGTCGTCAATCGCCTTCATGTTGACCGGTTCGAGACGGGTCATCTGGCGTTCGAGGCGTCTGACGTTCTTTTCGACGGTCTCCAGGTCCGGGATTTCCTCGGGTTCTGTCTCTTCGACGGACTCTTCGAGTGTGGCAATTTCCGCCTCGAGACGCCCTGCCGCCTGTTCGAGACTTCGGATGCGGTTCTGTAAGCTGTCGGCCTCGTTTTTGGTCTCGTCTCGCTTCTCTCTCGCGACAGCGAGATCGTCCCGTAGCTCCTCGCGCTCGGCCTTGAGATCGGCCAATTCCGCTTCGAGTTCCGCGATGGCCGCCTCTTTCTCCTCGAGGCGATCCCGTCGGTCCTCGATTTCAGCCTCGAGTTCCTCGATCCGCTCTTCTTGCTCGGCTTTGGTGTTCTGGGCGGTCTCGACGTCGTCGTGGAGGTCTTCGATGGCCGATTCGGCGTACTCCTTTTCCAGGCCGAGACTGTTGAGTTCCCCGTCGATATCGTCGACCCGGTCCTCGATCTCCGCCACCTCGGTCTGGAGTGACTCCTTTTTATCGGCGAGTTCCGGAATCTTCGAGTCGGCGAGTTCGGTCTCGAGTCCATCGATTTCGGTCCGTTTCGTTTCGATCTCCTCGGTCGTTGACTCGATCTTTGCGTCGAGAGAGGCCATCTCCTCCTGGACTTCCTCCCGTTCGGTTTCGAGATCCGCGATCTGCACGGTCAGCGACTCGATCTCGGCTTCCGTTTCCTCGAGTTCGCGTTCGGCCCGGCCGCTTTCGGCCTCGATCTCTCGAAGTCCGTCAAGTGCGTCCGCCCGCTTCTCACGGGCGCGGTCGATTTGGTCGTCGAGATCGTCGATGTCCGCGACGATCGAGGCCCGCTCGTCTTCGAGTTCCTCGATCCGCTCTGCAACCCGCTTGAGTTGTCCCTCGCCCGTCGCCTCGAAGGAATATCGCGAGCCGGATCCGCTGCCACCGGTCATAGCGCCGCTTTTCTCGACCAGATCGCCGTCGACGGTCACGAGCCGGTACTCGCCCATGAACTCCCTGGCGGTGGACATGTCCTCGACGACGAGGGTATCACCGAGGACGTAGGAAAACACGGGCGCGTACTCGGAGGCGAAATCGACGAGATTGTAGGCGAAGTCAATCACGCCGGGGTGCTTGGGGGGATCGGGGAGGTACCGATCGTCCATCTTCGTGATCGGAAGAAAGGTCGCCCGACCCGCATTACGGGACTTGAGAAAATCGATACAATGCTCCCCGACCTCGTCGTCCGCGACGACCACGTGGGCCATACGCCCTCCTGCTGCGGTCTCACAGGCAGTGGCGTATTCCTGCTCGACACTCCCAAGTTCGGCGATCGCCCCGTGGACGCCGTCGATGTCGGCGTTGAGGATGGTCGTTACCGACCGACCGAAAGAGCTGTCGCCGTTCTCGTTCGCCCGGACTTCGAGCGAGGCGTACTCCTTCTGGGCGTCCTCGAGTTCCGACTCGACCGATTCGAGGTCCGACTGTCGCTCCGACTTTCGCGCTTTCAGGTCCTCGATGACTTCCTCGATCTGGGATTTGTTCTGTGCTGATTTTTCCTGTTCACGCTCGAGGTCAGCGATTCGTGATTCGAGTTCCTCGGCTCGCTCTCGCGCCGCTTCGAGATCTGATCTGGCGGTTTCGAGTTCCGTCGACCGGCGACGGGCCTCGTCGAGATAGCGATCTTTCTCTCGCTGGAGTTCGTTTCGCGCCGTCTTTGCGGCTTCGAGTTCCGCTTTAGCCGCTTCGAGATCGGTCTTGAGGTCGTCGTAGGCAGTGTCCACGGCCTCGATTTCTGCCTCGACGTCCTCGATTTTGGATTCCAGGTCGCTTTTCTCTCCGGCGAGGGAGGCCTTTTCGACTTTTAGTTCTCGAATGTCGCTTTCGAGTTCCTCGATTTCTTCCTGTTTACGGTCGATTTTGACGAAGGCCTGTCGTCGGGTTTCAGTCGCCTCCTCGATGCGCTCTTTGGCTCCCTCGATGCGCTCTTCGAGGCCCGTGATCTCACCTTTGATCTCCTCCATCTCGCCTTTGAGCTTGAGCTGCTCGTCCTCGCCGGTCCGCTCGATTTCGGCATCGAGATCCGCTAAATCTTCGGTGAGCCGTGTTACGGTCTCTTCTCGTTCGGCGAGCTCCGCCTCAAGTGCTTCGAGTTCGTCCTCCCGGGTTTCGATATCCGCCCGCGTGGACGCGAGTTCCTGGCGCCGCTCGTCGAGTTCGGCGAGATCGCGGTAGGCTTCGTATTCCTGTTTTTCCTCGCGAAGCCCCTGGTATTCCAGTGCGGTCTCGCGCTCGTCTTCGAGTTGCTCCAGCCGTTCAGTTTTCTCCTCGATCCGGAGTTCGGCCTCGCCGATGTGCTCTCGGACCGTTTCGAGTTCCTCGAAGGCGTCGGCTTTCTTCCGGTCGAACTCCGCGACGCCGGCGATCTCGTCGATGATCTCCCGGCGCTCGCGTGGGGTCATCTGGATAATGCCGGTCACGTCGCCCTGCATGACGACGTTGTAGCCCTCGGGGGTCACCCCGGCGGTCGAGAGGAGACCCTGGATGTCAGAGAGGTTGACCGAGCGACCGTTGAGGTAATAATACGAGTAGTAGTTGTCCTCGGTCTGTTTGATCCGCCGCTTGACCCGAATCTGGTCGACTTCGTCGACCTCCTCGGCCCCGACGGCGGTGGCGATTTGCGAACTCGTGATCGTCCGGTCCTCGTTGGCGAGTGTTACCTCGACGCTCGCTTCGCGGGCACCCTGATACTCCCGGTCCTCCTCGTGGGCCGGGTTGTAGATGAGGTCTGTGAGCTTCCGAGCTCGCATCCCCCGAGTTCTGGCCAGGCCGAGGGCGAACAGGATCGCGTCGATGATGTTCGACTTCCCCGAGCCGTTCGGCCCACTGATCGTGGTGAAGTCCTGATAGAAGGGGATCCTGGTGGTTCGTCCGAAGCTCTTGAAGTTCTCCAGGACGATCTGGTCTATGTACATCGGGTGTGTTGGAAACTGTTTATCCCACGATGATGTCGTCGCCGATGGTCTCGACGTCCTTCAAACTGGATTCGTCCGGGTCGCTGCCGCCGTCTGCCTGTGCGAACAGTTCTTCTACGCTCTGAGTTTCTCCCTCTGTTTCCGTTTCGAAGTGGGTTTCGAGGTCTCGAACTCGTTCCTGGAGATCGAGCAGTTCGGCCGTCAGGCCGTCAACGGTTGCGGTAAGTTCCTCGACGCGGGCTGAATCGGCGGCGTCGCCGTCGGTCATGGCTGTATAAATCACGGTGAGGGCCTTAAACAGTGTGGCAGACGTGCGTCAGACAGCAGGGTAAAGCCCTCTCTTCGTCAGGCCTATACCCCTCGACGCGGAATCGAATCGCAATGACACAGGCCTCCTCGCGGGCGTCGCTCTCCCCCGTCATCGGCCTCGAGGTCCACGTCCAACTCGAGACGGCGACGAAGATCTTCTGTGGGTGTTCGACCGACGCCGGGACCGCCGAGCCGAACACGAACACCTGTCCAGTCTGTCTGGGATTGCCCGGCTCGCTGCCCGTGCTCAACGAGGCTGCCGTGGAGGCCGCGGTGAAACTCGGCAAGGCGATCGATGCCGACATCCCCGAACGCACCCGATTTCACCGGAAAAATTACTTCTATCCGGACCTCCCGAAGGGGTTTCAAATTACCCAGTACGACGCCCCGATTTGTGCGGAGGGACACCTCGAAATCTCCCACGAGGGCGAGCGACGGAATATCGGCATCGAGCGGGCGCATCTCGAAGAGGACCCAGGCAGCCTGCAGCACGAAGGCGGCCACATCGACACGGCCGAATACACGCTGGTGGATTACAACCGCGCCGGCGTCCCGCTGATGGAAATCGTCACGAAGCCGGATTTCAGGGGCCCCGGCGAGGTCAGGGACTTTTTGACGAAACTCGAAGAGGTCCTCGAATATCTCGGGATCTACGACAGCCAGCGGGACGGAAGCCTGCGGATCGACGCGAACATTTCACTCGTGCCGGATGCGGAAATCGAGGCCGACGGGACGATTTCTGCGGACGTCCTCGCAGATGCCAACCGCACCGAGGTCAAGAACATCTCGAGTCACAAGGGGGCCGAGACGGCCCTGGCCTACGAGATAACCCGCCAGCGAAACGCCATCGAACGGGGTCGCGAAGTGACCCAGGAGACCCGCCACTGGGACGAATCCCGGGGAATCACGGTCTCGATGCGGGAGAAAGAAGAAGAAAAGGAGTACCGGTACTTCCGCGAGGCGGACATCCCGCCACTCGAAGTCGCCGACTGGAAAGCCGAGATTCCGATCCCCGAATTGCCTGATGCCCGCCGAGAGCGTTTCCAAACGGAGTACGGGTTGGGCGATGAGGCGGCCGCGAAACTCACCTCGACCAAGCAAGTCGCGGACTTCTTCGAAGCCGTCGCCGACCGCTTCGCT
>CAZJZA010000023.1:0-12697 GCA_964550355.1 uncultured Halobacteriales archaeon | reverse complement strand
GAGAGCGGCGAGCGCCAGTGAGCCGCTGAATAAGCGAACGGGCGCGTTTTGCCCGCGAGCCGAGAGCGGCGAGCGCCAGTGAGCCGCTGAATAAGCGAACGGGCGCGTTTTGCCCGTGAGCCAGCCCGACCATTCCCCACATTTTACCACCGATAGATTCGAACACCGGCCCGAAAAACTCGCTTTTCCCTCGGTTTTTCTCGGAAAATTGACTCTCCTACAGGAATCGAGTTCGAACCGAATTCTGGTCCATATAAGTACGACCTTACCCAAGATCCGATTATGCCAGCGCGCACAACGCGCCTCTTGACGAGCGACCAGGTCGACCGCGAGATGCCAATGGACGAACTCATCGCCGGCGTCGAGGACGCCTTCCGGGCGTACGAACTCGGGAACGCCCAGATGCCCGCGAAGTCCTACATCGATCTGCGAAAGTACAACGGCGACTTCCGCTCGATGCCCGCATATCTCGAAACGGAGGATTGGGATGCGGCCGCGATCAAGTGGGTCAACGTCCACCCGGACAACCCCGAGCAGTTCGGGCTGCCCACGGTCATGGGAACGGTCATCTACAGCGACCCGGAAACGGCCTATCCACTCGCGTTGATCGACGGCACGATTCTTACGCAGAAGCGCACCGGTGCAGCCGCCGGGGTCGCCACGGACTACCTCGCCGTCGAGGACGCCTCCTCGATGGGGATCATCGGCGCGGGGATCCAGGCCTACACCCAGCTCGAAGCAGTCGCCAGCGTCCGAGACATCGAGGACGTTGTCGTCTCGGACGTCGACGACGACCAGATCGAGGCGTTTATCGATCACTTCGAGGACCGCTTTTCCGTCCGCGGCGGGTCCGTCGCCGAGGCTGCCAGCTGTGACGTCCTCTCGACGGTCACCCCCGTCCGCGAGCCGATCGTGAGCCCCGAGGATGTCGGCGAGCACACCCACATCAACGCGATGGGTGCCGACGCCGAGGGGAAGCAGGAACTGGCCGACGACCTGCTCCTCGATGCGACGGTCGTCATCGACGACTACGAGCAGTGCACCCATTCCGGCGAGATCAACGTCCCGTTCCACGAGGGCGTGCTTTCTGATGCGGACATCGACGGCGAGATTGGCGAGATCGTGGCCGGGAACAAGGCCGGTCGCGAGGGCATCGAAGGGGTCACCGTCTTCGACAGCACGGGACTCGCGATCCAGGACGTGGCCGCCGCCCACGTGGTCTACGAACACGCCATCGAGGAGGACATCGGCACCGAGTTCGACCTGCTCGGCGTTTAAATCCGATCCACCCAACGTTTTTCAACGATGACCGGGCCAGTGCGGGCCATGTTCTGAGCGCTGGGCCGGGACGATGCGCGGGTGCAAGCGAAAGCGCTTGCCGGCGGGCATGGCCGCTCACCGGTGTGACCCCTCGTCTCGGTTTCTCCACTCGGTCACCTGCTTGCCCTTCCCAGTCGAGAAATCACCCACGGAGAAATCTATGAGAGAAGAATCGCCGGTCGGACCGGCGCCGCCTGCCCTGCCTTTTCGGCGTCGGATTTGGCCTCGGACACGACCTCGACCGTCGCGTCGAACTCGCTTTCGAGGAACGCGGCGGCCTCCTCGTAGAGCGCCCGTTCGTCGATTTCGGCCATAGCCCCGAGTTCGGCCTCGGTGAGTCCGCGAACCGTTTCGATCAGGTCCCCGACGAGGGCGTTCACGGCCTCGCCGCGCTCCCTGAGGTCGGGATCCTCCATGACCTGCCCCATTGCCGCCCCCTGGTCCGGGCCGGTCTCAAGGACGGTTTCGAAGACCTCCTCCTTCCAGTCGGCCGCGAGGAAGAGTCGAATTTCCTGGGGATCAGTTCCGGTCACGTCCACGATATCCCGGACGTCTGCCGTGACGGCCTCGATAAGTTCTTCCTCGAATTCGACGACCTCGCTTTCGAGGGCCGGGTCGGGCTCGGGCCAACTTGCAGCTTCGACCGGCTCGCCGACCAACTGCTCGTGGAGTTCATTGGTCATGAAAGGAATGATCGGGGCCAAAAGGCGGAGCCTGGTCCGGAGGACTTCCGCGCTGGTCCATCGAGCACCCGGGCGGTCGAGATCGGTCCGCTTTCGGTACCAGCGAAGCGCCTCTTCGAGCTGGTAGAAGGCGTCCTGGCTCGCGTGACGCGTACTGAATCCATCCATCGCCTCGGTCACGTCCCGCACGATCCCCTGGAGCTTCGAGAGCAGCCAGCGATCGATGCGTTCGAGATCCGGTTGTGTCTCCGGGACGTCGGACTGAATGACCTCCTGGGCCCGTCGCCAGAATCCCGCGAGCTGGTCGCGGGTCCCCTGGACGTCCTCGGAACGCCAGTCGTAATCCTGCCAGGGCTCCGCCGAGTTCAGCAGGAAAAAGCGAACGGTGTCCGCGCCGTACTCCTCGATGGCCTCGGCCGGGAGGACGACGTGTCCCTTTGAAGAAGACATCTTCGTCCCTTCGAGCAGCCCCATCCCCATGATGGTGATTCCCTGGGGCCACTGGGGCTCCTCGAAGAGTTCGGCGTGGTGGAAGAGATAGAAGGAGAGGTGATTGGAGATGAGGTCGTTCCCCGAGCACCGGTAATCGACGGGATACCAGTAGTCCCACTCCTCGCGCAATTCGAGGGCCCGCTCGTCCGGTTCTCGCGGCTCGTCGCCGCTCGAATGGTCCGAGGTGCCGGGCACCTCGCTTTCCTCGACGGCCTCGGCACCGTAAAAGAGCGTGTCGAAGAAGTCCCGGGTGAGGTCCTCGGGGGGCACCTCTTCGATCCGGTGGGCGATCGTGTAGTAAGCCATGTAGATCGTCGAATCCGAGAGCGGCTCGATCACGAAGTCGTCGTCCCACGGCAGCCGGGTGCCGAGGCCGTAATTCCGAATGCAGGGCCACTCGTTCAGCCAGTCGATCGTGTGATAGTACTGTTCCCGGGTATTTTCCGGGATCGCGTCCATCTCCTCGACGATCTTCCGGGTTTCGGCCTTCCAGTCCTCGTCGCTGTATCTGAGAAACCAGGTCTCCTGTTTTGCGACCTCGACGTCCCCGCCACACCGGCAGACCACCTCCTCTGAGAACTCGTGCATCGAGTCGAAGGCCCCCTTGGATTGGAAGTGTTCGTCTACGTCTTCGCGAACGTCCTCGATCACTTCGCCGGCATACTCCTCGTACACCTCTTTGAGCCGTCCGGCGTGGAACTCCCTGTTGTACACCTCCTGGGTCGCTTCTTCGAGGGCCGGGTCGTCCTGGCTCTCGATGCCGTGTTCCTCGACGGCGTCTTTCGCGGGGAACTCGCCGTATCCCTCGACATCGATAATGGAGCGGGGTTCGATCGACCGGACCGCTTCGGGGTCGATGCCGAACTCGCGCATGCGCCCCTCGTCGGCTTTCGCCTCCTCGAGGGCCACCCAGTCGTCCGGGCTGTGACCCGGAACGGACATGACGACCCCGGTGGCGTTCTCGGGGTCGACGAAACTTGCCGGCAGGATGAGCACCGATTCGTCGGTGACAGGATTCCTGACCGTCTCGCCGACGAGCGTTTCCCCGGCGAACTCGCGCTTGACCGTCACGTCCCGATGCTGGAGTTCGAATTTTTCCACGGCAGCGGTGGAGACGATCCAGTCCTCCCCGTCGACGGTGGCCTCGACGTATCGCCCCTCCGGGAGAATGAAGGCGTTCGTGACCCCCCGGACGGTCTCTGGACGGAGCGTGGCCATCGGGATCGTCGCCCCGTCGTGCTCGAACTTGATGAGTGTGTACTGCTGGAACTCGGCCTCCTCGCCCTCGAGGATATCGTGGGTGGTGACCGGGTTTTCCTCCTCGGTGCAGTACTTCACCGGATGGAGGCCCTTTTCCAGTCGGCCCCGGTCCCGGAGGGTCTCGTATTGCCAGGCGATGAACTTCGAGTATCGCTCGTCGTTCGTGGTAAACTCCCGGCGCCAGTCGATCGAGAGCCCCAACGACTGCATGTTCTGCTTGTAGTGGTTCTCGATGAAGTAGCGGGCATAGCCCATCGGCGTCTCCAGGGACGAGAGTTCCTCTTCGGGGACGCCATAGGTGTCACGCAGTACCGAGAGCTGTTCTTCCTCGCCCTTCTGGAGCCGGTTTACGGCCCCGACGATCGGCGTGCCGGTGACGTGCCAGCCTATCGGAAACAATACGTTGTCACCCTGAAGCCGTCGATACCGGGCGTACACGTCCGGGACCGTGTACGTGCGGGCGTGGCCGATGTGCATGCCACCGCTGGGATAGGGGTACGGGACGGTGACGAAGGTCGCCTCCCTGTCGCCGGGATCGACCTCGTACCGTCCGTGCTCCGCCCAGCGCTCTTGCCACTTCCGCTCGATGTCCCGGGGGGTGTAGTCCATACCACTGGGTCTCGCTTCGGCGATAAAAGGACTTGTGACACCGGATTCCCGGCGACCTCGACCCGAACCCTCGGCGATCCCGGTTTCGGATTCTGGGGAACTCTATTCCCCACCGTTCGTGCGGGGACAGGAGACAGACGACCGGGGACTTAATCGATGTCGATCTGGTGGGCGTCCTCGCTTTCCGCAGCCCTCGGGAGGGTAACGGTAAGGACACCATTCGTGAACGTCGCTTCGACCTCGTCTTCTTCGACGCCTCCGGGGAGGGTGACCCGGCGGTCGACTGCCCGCTCGCGACGTTCCCGCCGGACGTATCGGCCCGGCTCTTCCTCTGCTTCCTCGGTTTCCGTCTCGGCCTGGATCCGCAACTGGTCATCGACGAGTTCGACCTCGATGTCCTCGGTCTCGAAGCCCGGCAGGTCGGCCGTCACTTCGAAGGTGTCATCGAACTCTTCGACGTCCACTTTGAGCCGGCCCGGCCAGGCCGATTCGATGCCGCTCCACTGCTCGACGTCCTGGAACTGCTCGCTCATTCGCTCTATCAGGCGTTCGATCTCATCAAAGGGGGTTGGCTTTCTGCTCATGCAAGTATTATATCGGACCGCAAAGGACAAAAAGGTACTCCTCGGGTCAGACGACGTGTTCGACGTCGTACGAACCCATTCGCCTGACCCACCCGTTTTCCGCGAGTGCCTCGATGTCGACGATAGCCGCCTGGGTTCGGTCCTCGTAGAGCCCGGCCTCCAGGTCGATGTGGAAGACGTAATCGCCCAGGCGCTCCCCACTGGGGCGGGATTCGAGTCGCGAGAGGTTGATGTCACGCTCTGCAAAGGGTTCGAGTAGTTCGAGGAGCAGTCCCGGGTAGTTTGTATTCGGGTAGACGATGAGCGAGGTTTTCCCGCCGGACGTGGAGCGCTCTTCCGGCCCGGCAATGGCGAAAAACCGGGTCGCATTCGAGGTACGGTCCTGGATGTCCTCGGCGAGGACGGTGAGCTCTTCGCCCGCGTTGTCGGGGTGGCCGATGCCGGCGACCGAGGGATCCTGTCGGGCCCGTTCCACGCCCCGGGCCGTCGAGGCCACCGCTTCGAGGTCCGCGTCTGGGAACTCTTCGAGGAGGAAACTCCGGCACTGCGCGAGGGCCTGGGAGTGACTCGCGACGACTTCGAAGTCCTCGTCCTGGGCCAAAAGCGCGTGGCGGATCGGGGTGACGATCTCGCGCGTCACCGCCACGTCGGCGTCCGCGAGGGCGTCGAGGCTCTCGGTCACCGATCCCTCGATGCTGTTCTCGATCGGCACGACCCCCTGGGAGAACTCCCCGGAGGCGACCCCGCTCACGATCCCGTGGACCGACTCGCGGAAGGCGATTTCGCCTTCGGCGACTGCCGTTGCAGCGCGATGGGAGTAGGTGCCTTCGGGCCCCAATGTCACGGTCGTCATGCTCCGGCATACAGCAGCCCGTGGGAAAAGGTCATCGGGGCAGCTGAACGACCCAAACCAACCTACCGATTCAGCGTGTGAATCGCGTGCCCGAGGGCGTTCTCTGCGGCCTCCATCGTGGACTCCGCGAGGGTCGGGTGGGTGTGGACGGTCTCAGCAACCTCCTCGATGGTCGCGCCGGTTTGGACGGCCAGCCCGAGTTCGGCGATGAGTTCGGAGGCCTCCGGGCCGACGGTCCGGGCCCCGAGCACCGTCCCGGTCTCCCTTTCGCCGACGATCTGGACGAAGCCATCGGTGTGGCCGGTGCTCAGTGCCCGCCCGCTGGACCGGAAGGGGAACTCCCCGACGATCGTCTCGTACCCGGCTTCCTCCGCCTCGGCCTCGGAGTGGCCGACCATTGCGATTTCGGGGTCGGTGAACACGACCGCCGGGACGGCTTTCTCGGCCATCGAGGCGTCCCCGCCCGCGATGGCGTCTGCGGCGACGAGCCCTTCGGCGCTGCCGGCGTGGGCGAGTAGCGGTTCGCCCGCCACGTCGCCGATTGCGAAGATGTGCTCTTGGGTCGTCCGGCCCTGGTCGTCCGTCTCGAGAAAGCCGTTCTCGTCGAGGTCGACGTCGAGGGCTTCGAGGTTCGCCGAGTCAGTGACCGGCTCCCGACCGACGGCCACCACTGCCTTCTCGGCCACGTATTCGACGATTTCCCCCTCTTTGGTCTCGGTTTCGAGGACGATACCTGAATCTGTCTCGTGCCAGTCGCTTGCGGCCTCGCCGAACTGGAACTCGATGCCGAGTTCTGCCGCCTTTCGCTCGACCGGCTTGGTGAGATCCCGGTCGTAGCCGGGCAGCATCTCCTCGAGCATCTCGACGACGGTCACGGAGACGCCGAGTTTGGCAAAGACCATCGAGAGTTCCATGCCGATGTACCCGGCCCCGACGACCACGAGTTCGTCCGGGAGTTCGTCGAGCGCGAGCGCGTGCCGCGAGGAGAGGATGTGCTCGCCATCAAATTCGAAGCCCGGGATCTCGATCGGCCGGGAGCCGGTCGCGACGATCGCGTGCTCGAACTCGTAGTGCTCGGTCCCGTCCTCGCCGGTCAGATCGACGGTGAGGGAGTGGTCGTCGTCGAAGGTGGCCCGTCCCTCGACGATGTTCACGCGGTTTGCCTTACAGAGTTTCTCGACGGCCCCCGTGAGGGTGTCGACGACGCCGTCTTTCCACTCGATCATCTCGCCGAAATCCACCTCGGGGTCCGCATAGACGCCCATCTCCTCGGCGTTTTCGGCCTCGTAGGCCACGTTGGTGGCGTTGATGAGTGCTTTCGAGGGGATGCAGCCGGCGTTCAGGCAGGTACCCCCGAACTCCCTTGCTTCGATGAGCGTGACGTCAAGGTCGAACTGGGCGGCGCGGATCGCGGCAACGTAGCCGCCAGTGCCGGCCCCGACGATCGCGACCTCCGTGTGTGTCAAATCCGCATCTCGTGCCATTAAAGAGGCCCTACCGGCGGGGGGCTATTGAGCAGTTCCCTTTCGCTTCTCGGACGAAACGCCTTTGCGCTGACCGCCCTTCCCCTGTTCCAGATGGACGTCGCCGAAGTAGTCCCCGAATTCGCCGACGTATTTTCCTTCGACGCCTTCAACGAGATGCAGCGGACGGCCCTGCCGGCTGTTCTCGACCGGGACGATAACGTCGTCATCAGCGCGCCCACGGGCAGCGGCAAGACGGCGCTTGCCGAACTCGCGATCATCGAGACCCTTTCCTCCGGTGGGACGGCTCTCTTCATCGCCCCGATGCGGGCGCTCACCAACGAAAAGGAAAGCGAGTGGGAACGCATCGAGGGCCTTGGCTACTCCGTCTACGTCGTGACCGGCGAGCGGGATCTCAACCCTCGACGCGCAGAGCGGGCGGACGTCCTCGTGATGACCCCCGAGAAAGTCGATTCGGCCACCCGCAAGCACGACACGCCCCGGTATGCCTTCGTCACCGACGTGGACGTGGTCGTCATCGACGAGGTGCACCTGCTCGATTCCCGGTCGCGGGGGAGCGTGCTGGAGGTCGTCGTGTCGCGGCTTCGGCGGCTGGTCGATCCTCGCTTTGTCGCCCTCTCGGCGACGATGCAGAACATCGAGGAGGTAGCCGCGTGGCTCGATGCACCCGAGGAGACGACCTTCGACTTCGGGCCACAGTATCGCCCCGTCGACTTACATGCGGGAGTCGAGACCTACACCCACGGCGAGAACGCCTTTGCGGACAAATACCGACGGCTGTACACGGCTCTCGACCTCGCCGAACCGCATCTCGACGAGGACGGACAGGCCCTGATCTTCGTCTCCTCCCGGCAGGACACCGTGAAAGCCGCCGAAAAGGCCCGGGACGAAGTCGCAAAACGGGACATTCCGGTCGGGGACCGGGGCGATTACGACTTTCACTCAACGACCCAGGTGCTCGACAACGACACGCTCCGCCAGTCCGTCCTCGATGGGGTGGCCTTTCACCACGCGGGGCTCTCGAAAAACGACAAGGACCACGTCGAGGCGTGGTTCCGGGAGGGTCGCATCGATCTCCTCTTTTCCACCTCGACGCTCGCCTGGGGCGTCAACCTCCCTGCTCGATGTGTCGTGATCCGGGATACGAAACTCCACGACCCGCTCGAGGGCGAGGTGGACATGAGCCCGCTCGACATTCTCCAGATGCTCGGCCGGGCTGGCCGTCCCGGTTACGACGACGTGGGATACGGTTGGGTCATTGCCGACCGGGTCGAGGCCGACAAGTATCGACGCCTGCTCAGGGACGGGAAGGAGATCGAGTCCCGGCTCGCTGAAAACCTTCCCGAACACGTCAATGCGGAGATCGCGCTGGGAACGATCACTGGGCTGGAGGACGTCCTCGACTGGCTCGAAACGACCTTTTACTTCCAGCGGGCCGGGTACGCCCCGGGCGATTCGGCCTACGACGACGTCCGAGAACGCGTGCGCGCCGTACTCGATGACCTCATCGAGCAGGGATTCGTCGAGACCGACGAGTCTCTCGGGCTCTCGGCGACTCCGATGGGCCAACTCGCCTCGCGGTACTATCTCCGGCTTCCGACGGCCGTGCTGTTCCGCGATCTCGTCGACGTCGAACCCGACGAACAGGAAGTGCTCGGTGCGGTAGCCCAGGCCGAAGAGTTCGACAGCGTGAGTGCGCGCGGGGACGAACGCGATGCGATCGAAGCGGTTCTGGGCCGGGACACGGGCTCGCTCGAACAGGGTGCCCGCAAAATTCTCGCGATTTTGGAAGCCAGCATGGATGGAGAGTTACCCCCCGAGCTTCGCTCTGACGCGTGGGTCATCAAGCAGAACGCGCTCCGGCTGCTCGCGGCCGCACGGGCTTTCTTCGATCGTTTCGATCGGCCGGCCGGGGCCAACCTGTGCCGCCGGATCGAGGCCCGGGTCGAGACCGGCGTCCCGCCGGAAGCGGTGGGACTCACGGCCATCGATGGCATTGGGGCGGGGCGCGGCCAGCGACTTGCCCAGGCCGGACTCAGGGACCCGGCTGCGGTAGTCGAGGCTGGCGTTTCTGGGCTCACCGAGGCCGGACTCGGTGCGGAGGTCGCTCGCACGGTCGCGAATCAGGCGGCCCAACTCCCCCGCGTCGAGATCGACTGGGGGGCGTTCCCGGAGTCGGTTCCGGCGGGGGAAAACGACATGCAGGAGGTAACTATCCGGACGGTCGGAGGCGGGTCCCGGCTCGGGCTCCGGGTCACCGTTAACGGGGTCGAGATGACCCGGTCGATTCGGTACGTCGCCGAGGCGGAAACGGTGCCTGTCGGCGTGTTCGGTGCCGATGACGACGAACTCACCTATGCCATCGAGGTCACCTTCCCCGATCACCCGCTTCACCCCCGGAGCGAGACCCGAACCGTCACCGTCGAGAGCGAGGTTTAAATCCGAACACCGGGCCAGGGGTGCCCATGCAGGACGCGATTCGGGTGATCGCCGGTCGGTGTACGGTCCGCCACGAGGCAGACGAGCAGACGGAGTCAGAAGGGGAAGTAGTCGTGCTGGTCAAACCGGATAACACGGTGCTCGTCCACGACGTTTCGGGGTATCGACCCGCCGGCTGGCTCACCAGAGCGGATTCGGTCCAGGTCTCACTGTCAGAGGGACGGTTCGATCTGCGTGCGTATTCGGGCGAGGAAGTACTCCAGGTAACCGGGGAGGACCCCTCTGTCGCCGAATTTCCGGCAACGACAGCCGGCCCTTCCGTTGGAACCTGTCCCGCGTGCGGGGAGACGATGGTCTCCGCTGCCGGCGAGGTCACCTGTCTCGGCTGTGGAGCAGCCTACACCCTTCCACGGAATGCCACGGTCACTGATACGACCTGTGAGGCCTGCGGGCTCCCGACGATTTCTGTTACCCGAGGAACCGACCTGACGGTCTGTCTCGACCGCGAATGTGGCTCACTCGACGCGGCCGTCCGGGAGGAGTTCGGGGGCGAGTGGAACTGTCCGACCTGTGGGACGGGCCTGGAGATCGCCCGCGCTCGAACCCTGGGTGCGCAGTGTCCGACCTGTGAGGCCCACTATCCCATCCCCGATGGCACCGTCGACGGGACCTGTTCCTGTGGGCTTCCGTGGTTCGAGACCGACCACGGGGGCCGCTGTCTCGATCCGGGGTGCTCAACAGCGGATTCGACCCCCTGAGTCGGGCCGCGAGAGTCACATTGATGCGGGGCCGGACCCACGAGCCAGTATGGACGCCGCGCTGCAGGATGGTGAGATTCACGTCGGCGGGGACGCGCGACAGCGCTTTCACGATTCACGGGGATACGGACGCCCCCGATCCGGCGACTCGATCGCACTCGCTCCAGTCGAGGCGGCTCACCTCCTCTACCGGGGCGACCTCGACACGGTTTCCGGCCAGGGGTTCCGCCACTTTCTGGCCTCGCGGGAGCCGGGCTTTGGGCCCCGGTTTCTGGTCTACGTCGACCTGCGGGACCGCGGATTCTATCTCTCGCCCGCGCGGGAAGGGTGGATTCCGGATGGCATTGAAATCTGGGAGGATCTCGGGAGCGAGGAAACCAGTCCGGAAGGGCCGGATTTCATCGTCTATCCGCGAGGGAAGGGGCCCCAAAACGGCGAAGTCGCCCACCGGATAACCGTGCTGGGAGAACGCGCCGAAATCGAGGCGTCGGCACTCGCCCCGAGCGTGCTCGCCGTGGTCGATGAGGAAGGCGATCTGACCTACCTCGAGGTCTCGACGTTCGACCCGAGCGGCGAGACCGACTTCGAGCCGGGGGGGACCGCGACAGGCTCGCTTCTCGATGACCGGGTGCTGGTGTGGGACCCGCCGGAGGCGCTTCACGAGGATGGGTTCTACGGCCAGCCACTCTCCGGGCGCGGGGCGAGCCACGACGTGCTTCATCTCTCGCTCCTCGAAGCGGCAGATTTGGCGGCGCGGGGAGTCCTCACCCTCGTTTCGGGCGACGGCGTCGAGGCAATCCTGGAGCGCGGCCGAGCCGTCGAGGGAGATCGATTCGACCGACGGCTTCGCATCTATCGAACGCTTCGGGACCGGGGTGCCGTCCCACGGACCGGTTTCAAGTTCGGGGCGGATTTTCGGGTGTATCGGGCCGTGGAGTCGGCCTCGGAACTCGGGCACTCGGAATTCCTGGTCCGGGCGCGGCCACGGGATCACGTTTTCGGCCCCCGCGATCTGGCCCTCGACGTGCGGATGGCCCAGGGGGTCAGGAAACGAATGGTTTTTGCGCTCGACGGGGCGAACGGGGAACAGACACGGTGGCTCGCAGTTGGCCGCCTGACGCCCTAACCCATGACCGATGACACACCATCCGACGACTCGGCGGCCGAGGGGCCCGATACGGTAGCCCTCGATCCGTGGGGTTCCTCGACGATCGCGGACTATCGCTCGCTTTTCGAGGAGTTCGGGATCGAGGCCTTCGAGGACCTGCTCTCTGACGTTCCCTCACCACACTATCTGATGCGACGGGCGATCATCTTTGGTCATCGGGACTACGACCGCGTCCTCGACGCAATGCGGGCCGATCGTCCCTTCGCCGCGCTCTCGGGGTTCATGCCGACCGGCGATCCCCACATCGGCCACAAGCTGGTCTTCGAGGAACTCATCTGGCACCAGAAACAGGGTGGGGATACCTATGCGCTCATCGCGGACCTCGAGGCCCACAGCGCCCGTGGACTCTCCTGGGAGGAGATCGACGAGCACGCCGAGGACTACCTGCTCTCGATTCTGGCCTTTGGCTTCGACCCGGAGGAGGGCACGCTCTATCGCCAGTCAGAACACCGCGAGGTCCAGGATCTGGCCTTCGAGTTGGGCATCGAGACCAACTTCTCGGAACTCGATGCCATCTATGGCTTCGACGGAGAGACTGACGTCTCTCACATGCAAAGTGTCGTCACGCAGGTCGCAGACATCCTCTACCCGCAACTCGAGGAGCCAAAACCCACGATCATCCCCGTGGGGCCCGATCAGGATCCGCACATGCGACTCGCCCGGGACCTGGCAGCCCGAATGCGCTACTTCGGCGTGACGAGGGCCTACGCGAGCTTCGAGGCCGATTCGGCGGAACTGGCCCACATCGAGCGGGCGTACGACGCCCTCGCCGAGGCGGAAACGGTGCGCAGTGCGGACGCCGCCGACTGGCTCGAGTCCTACGGCGAGGTCGACGACCCGGGGCTGTCCGGGGCCATCGAGAAACTCCGGGCCGCCGGGCAGGAACCGCTCCGACCCCGGGTCAGGTTTCTCGACCGCAATGCAACCGATGAGGCCTTCGAAGCCCTCATCGAGGCCGTCGAGGGCGAAAAGCGCGTGTACGAAGAACACGTCGATGCCTTCGAGATGGACCGGGCAGCCGCCGTGGCTGTCGCCCGCCTCGATCGC
>CAZJZA010000022.1:0-12935 GCA_964550355.1 uncultured Halobacteriales archaeon | reverse complement strand
CCGAGGGCATCAACGTCGTCGGGATCTGTTGTACGGGCAACGAACTTGCGGAGCGCCAGGGCGTCCCCTTAGCCGCCCACAGCAGCCAGGCAGAACTCGCGGTCACGACCGGCGCCCTCGACGCGATGGTGGCGGACATCCAGTGTATCTGGCCGGGAATCGGCGACATCGTGGAGTGCCACCATACGAAACTCATCACCACGGTTGACTACGTGAACATCCCCGGCGCGGAGCACGTAGACTTCCAGCCCGAAACAGCGGAGACCGACGCGAAGGAAATCGTCGAACGAGCCATCGCGGCCTTCGGCGACCGGCATTCTCGCCAGGATTACGCAGTCGAGATCCCGGAGGAACCCCGCCAGGCACTCGTGGGCGTCTCCGACGACTTCGTCCTTGAAGTGCTGACTGCGGCCAACCCCGAGAGCCCCGCTCAACCCATTGTGGACGCACTCAGGGAGGGCAACCTCAAGGGAATTGTCGGCATCGTGGGTTGTCCGAATCCCAAGCTCCGCCGGGCCGAGATGACCGAACACCTTATCGAGGATCTTCTTGCCAACGACGTCCTGCCGGTAGTGACCGGCTGTATCGGGCACATCACGGCCCAGGCGGGCTACCTGGACCCAGCGATGACCGACGAACTTGCCGGCGACGGCCTATCGGCCGTCCTCCACGACCTGGGGGAGGCGGCCGGGCTCGACGGTCCACTTCCGCCGGTCTGGCACATGGGCTCCTGTGTGGACAACTCCAGGATCGGGAACATCGTGCGGGCGATCTCGGAGGATGCCGGCGTGCCGACCCGCGAGCTCCCGGTGGTTGCGAGCGCACCGGAACTCATCGCGGAGAAGGCCATCAGCATCGGCACGTGGGCCCTGGCTCTTGGGTTGCCGCTCCACACCGCCCCGACGCTTCACATGGACGATAGCGAGGAGGTCACCCACATCCTGACCGAGGCGCTAAAGGACATCACCGGCGGGTATGCTATCCAGGAGTCAGAGCCAGAGGCCGCCGCCGAGGCGATCCGGTCGGCGCTGAATGAGCGCCGTGAAGCCCTCTTCGCGGAGGCCTGAGCCATGTGCGAGGACTGTGGGGCCCACGGGGGTGACGGCCATTTGCATGCAGCCGAGTCCGGCTTCGATTATGCCCATGAACATGGTCACGATCACTCCCAGGATCATGCCCATACCCACCCACAAAGCCACGACCATCCAAACGACCCAGAGCACACTCCCGTCCGCGAGCGTGACGGACAGGTCGACGGGTCACCGGGACCGATCCGGATTGCGGTAACCGGCAAAGGAGGCGTGGGGAAGACCACGCTTTCGGGGGCTATCGCGGCTCATCTCGGTGCTCACCAAGAGGTCGTGGCGATCGACGCGGACCCCGACATGAATCTGGCTGGCTCCCTGGGCGTCGAAGCCCCGTCGCCGATCACCGAGGAGCGCGAACTCATCGAGGAACGCGCCGGGGGCAGCGGCCTGGTCAACCTCACACCCGAAGTCCGGGACGTGCTTGACTCCCACTCGACGCCGTTCGGGGCCGGAGGCCGGGTGCTCACCATCGGCGCCCCCGCCGCGGCGAACAGCGGGTGCATGTGTCCGGAGAACAGTTTCGTTCGTACGCTGGTCTCGACAGCGCTTGGAATGGACGCCGTGGTGCTCGACATGGAAGCGGGCGTCGAGCATCTCGGCCGCGGAACTGCTGACTCCGTGGACGCGATGCTCGTGGTGGTCGAGCCCTCACAGGCATCGATCGACACCGCCACACGGATCGACCGGCTCGCCGACGACCTCGGGATCGCGAACGTGCGAGCCGTCGTGAACAAAACCCGCGATAACGCCGACCAAGTGATAGCTACCCTGCCCGTTCCGGTCCTCGCCACGCTTCCCTACGACGAGGATATCGGGTCGGCCGCGCTCGCTGGCAGACCCCCGGTACTGGAGAGTCAGGCACTTCAAGAGGTGGCCGCACGCGTCGTTTCCCGCCTGACGGAAGCGTCGGATGAGGTCGTCGCGGCAGCGTGAATGTGATCGGATGCAAATGTTTACATTCGTTTGATATTGGACCTTCAGAAGCGGGGGAATATTTCGTACGGAGAACAACGTTAAGTACTCTCCCACATTGTGTGGTAGTTATGTCTGTGATTAACAGGCGTAAGTTCCTCAAAGGAGTGGGGGTCGCTGGTATCGCCGGCCTCGCCGGGTGTGCCGGCGACGGTGGAGACGACACGGGAACAACAGAACCCGAAGAAGAATCACGAACGCTGAAACTCGGCCTCCTGCTTCCAGAAACAGGAGACCTGGGTCCGCTCGGGAAACCCATGATCGACGCCGGGCAGTTGGCGGTGAAGTTCGTCAATGACGCGGCCGTGCCTTTCGAGGTCGACGCCCGCACCGAGGACACCCAAACGCAGCAGTCAGCGGGGATCAGTGCAGCGAACAGCCTGGTCAACTCGGGCTATCCGGCCGTCGTCGGCCCAGCGTCGTCGGGAGTCAACATCCCGGTGTCAAAGCAGGTCTTTATCCCGAATGAAATCGTCGGAATCTCGCCCTCGAGTACGGCGCTTTCCGTGACCTCCCTCGAAGACAACGACTACATCTATCGGACCGCACCGAGCGACGCCCTGCAGGGGCAGGTGCTCGGACAAATCGCGGCGGAGGAACTCGGCCACGAGACCGCGGCGACGCTGTATGTCAACAACGACTATGGACAGCAGCTCTCCGAGGCCTTCAGCGGGGGCTTCGAGGAACAGGGTGGCACGGTCCAGACCGAAGTCTCCTTCGAGAAACAGCAATCGTCTTACACCTCGCGGATTCAGGAGGCCGTGGGCGATGACCCCGACACACTCATCGTGATCGGCTATCCGGCCTCCGGGGTGCAACTGTTCAAGGATTACTACGGCGACTACGATCCCGACCGGTCAATCCTCGTCACGGACGGCATGAAGGACTCCTCCCTTCCAGACCAGGTCGGCGAGGACATGACCAACGTTCACGGGTCTTCGCCCCTTGCGGCCGGGCCCGCCAAGGAAACGTTCACGACGGCCTTCGAGGAAGAGTACGACTCGGAGCCCGGCGTGTTCACTTCCCAGACGTCCGACGCCGCCGCGGTTCTGATGCTCGCAAATGCCGCCGCCGGCGAGAACGACGGGTCGGCCGTACGAGACGAAATGCGGAACGTGGCGAATCCGGGCGGGACCGAAGTAACTCCTGAAAACCTGGCCGAGGGCATCGAACTGGCCGCGAACGGGGAATCCGTGCAGTACAGAGGGGCCTCAAGTTCGGTCGAATTCGACGACGCTGGTGACATGAAGGCCGTAACCTACGAGCACTTCAAGTTCGAGGGCGGCGATATAGAGACGGTTTCGAAAGTCTCGTTCGGCGGATAATAAACCGGCCGTTCGGTTTTTTTTTTTATTTTGATTTTATCCGCCGAGGAAGTCCTGGCGTACCTCTTCGTCGGCCAGGAGCGCGTCACCTGTGTCTTCGTATCGATTTTGGCGCTGCACCAGGACGTACCCCCGATCACACCGCCTGAGGGCCTCCTTGGCGTTTTGTTCCACCATGAGGACCGCGGTCCCTCCGTCGTTGATCTCGTCGATCTTTTCGAACATCTCATCAACCAGGTCCGGGGCGAGTCCCGCACTCGGCTCGTCCAGCATGAGAAGATCGGGTTCGAGCATCAGGGCCCGACCCATGGCCAGCATCTGTTGTTGGCCCCCGCTCATGGTTCCTGCCTTCTGGTCGTTTCGTTCCCGAAGGATCGGGAACCGCTCGTAAACCGCGTCGAGGGCGTCCTGCGGGAACGAATCGAGGATGTACGCACCCATCTCGAGGTTCTCTTCGACGGTCAGGCTCGGAAAGACGTTGTCCGATTGAGGGACGTATCCAAGTCCCCTGTGGATGATGTTCTCCGGTCGGTCTCCGGAAATCTCGGTCCCATCGAAAACCACTGATCCTCCCATGAGGGTGGTGAGGCCAAAGATCGATTTCATGACCGTCGACTTGCCGGCACCGTTCGGCCCGACGATGCTCACGTACTCCCTTTCCTCGACGACCATCTCGACCCCGGAGAGCACCTGTAAGTCGCCGTAGCCAGCATCGAGGGAATCGACCTCGAGGAGCGTCATTCGATCTCGCCTCCGAGATATGCCTCGACCACCGTTTTGTCGGCCTTAATCTCCGCTGGAGTTCCGTCGGCGAGGATGTCGCCCTGGTGCATGACCAGAATCCGTTCGCAATTTTCCATGATGATCTCCATGTCGTGTTCGACGATGAGGAAGGTGTACCCCTCCTTTCGAAGTTGATGGATGTGATCGATGAGTTTCGACTCGAGTGTGGGATTGACCCCCGCGAACGGTTCGTCGAGGAGCACCATCTCGGGATCGGTCATGAGAACGCGTGCCAGTTCCAGCAGTTTTCGCTGTCCGCCCGAGAGCGATCCGGCATTTTCTTCAGCGAGGTGATCGATGTCGAAGAATTCCAGCGTCTCCCAGGCTTCCTCGAGGAGTGCCTCCTCATCCTGTTTGACCTGGGAGCGAAATCTTGGCGTGACCGACCGCCAGAGTGACTCCCCACCCTGGTTCAGCGGTGCGACCATGAGATTTTCGAGGACGGTCATTTCGGCGAGTTCCCGCGGGATCTGAAACGTGCGGCCCAGTCCCGCTTGGGCCACCTGATTGGGTTCCCGGCCCGTTATGTCCCTCCCATCGAAAACGACGCTTCCGCCGTCCGGCGTGTGCATTCCGGTGATACAGTTGAACGTGGTCGACTTGCCGGCTCCGTTTGGCCCGATAAGTCCCGTCAACGTTCCCCGTTCGACTTCGAAGGAGGCCCCATCCACAGCCGTGATGCCGCCGAAATGCTTCTCGAGATTCTCGACGCGAAGGATCATGTCCGATTCGGTCTCGGTTACGACCCCGACTTCCGATTCACTCATCGTCTGACCCCTCTGGCGTTCGTCCGAGGATTGGAATTGACGCGGCCGGTTCCGTGCGATGGCCGAGAAGACCTTCCGGCCGGTTGTGCATCAACCAAATCAACACGGCTCCCATCACGATGAGCCGGACCGAGCTCATCTGGTCAATAACGTACGCGAAAAGCGGTGCAACCCTGAGTGTGAAAAGTGGTAGAATCGCCTCGATGACGTTTGCGGGATCGGCCGCAAGATCGAAGGTCGTCCCCACGATGGTCTGGAGATATCGCGGCCCCTCGAACAACAGGCCCACGAAGAGCGCGCTTCCGAGCACGCTTCCGGTGTTCGATCCAGCCCCACCGATGATGAGTGCGATCCAGATGAAGAAAGTCGTCTCCGGTCGGAACGCGTTCGGATTCAAAAAGCCCTGTGAGCCCAGCCAGAGCATACCGGCCAGACCCATCAGTGCGGTTCCGAGCATGAACGACTTGATTTTGAACATGTTCGTGTCCTTTCCGAGGGATTTCGCGGCGTCTTCATCCTCCTTAATGGCGCGGAGGACCCGCCCGAAAGGCGAGTTGCCGATTCGGGAGAGCAGCCAGTAGAAGACGATAACCATGAATGCGAGGAACATTGCATACACGAGGCCCCTGACGACCGTCGGCTGGATTCCGAGGGCCGTCCCGGTCTCGATGATGGGGTTGCCGAACGCTCCGTCGACTGCTTCGAACCAGCCGACCACCATGGACTCGGGATCTGTCGCCAGTTGGAACCCCGAGCCACCCCCAGTTCCCGTCGTCGTCCCGAAAATAGTGAACTCCTGGAAGGTGGTCGATTTGAGGGTAAAACGGATGATTTCGGAGATACCTATCGTGACGATAGCCAGGTAGTCAGCCCGGAGCCGTAGTGCTGGAAGGGCGGTCACCAGGCCGACGATCGCCGCCGCGACCATTCCCAGCAGCATTCCGACCGGGAGGGGCAACCCGAATCCCGGAATTGCCCCCGCTCCGGTCGGATTTGCCGGGGCAGTGAGGATACCCATCGTGTACACGCCCACGCCCATATACCCGATGACGCCGATGTTGAACAGGCCGGTGTACCCCCACTGAAGATTCAACGCGAGGACGGCGAGTGCATACACCGCTGACAGGAACGTGATCCGGCGGAGCGTGTTTACCAACCCATTGATGTCGTAGCCAAGGATGACCGCGACGACGGCGTACCCGATGTATAAGGCAAGAAGCACCGAAAGCACCATCGCAAGATCGTCCCAGGCCCCCGGTTCGTCGGTCCGAAACATCTCCCTGAACCGTTCGCGTACTGTCATGCTGTGGCCCTCCCACTGAACAGTCCTTTTGGCCGGAACACGAGGACGAGGATCATGATCAAAAACGCTGCTGGACGGGCGAACGTCGCTTCAGGGAGCCACACGAGCGACACCCGACTGGCGAGTCCAATGATGAGTCCCCCTCCGATGGCCCCGTAGACCGAACCGATACCGCCCATGATCACCGCGGCGAAGATCAGGAGCAGCAGGAGCCAGCCGAAGTTGTACGAGAGGGTTCCGCGGTCGAGGATGATGAGGTAGCCGGCGGTGCCGGCGAGTCCGCCGCCCATGATCCACGTCCAGCGAACGACCTGCTCGGTCGGAATGCCTGTCACGAGAGCCAGGTCTTTGTTGTCGGCCATCGCTCGCATTGCCTTCCCGAGTTTCGTTCTTTGGAGCACGAAGTGCACTCCCAGCATGAGAAGGACGGTGACCACGATGAGCGTAATCTGATGATAGCTCATGTAGATGGTCCCATCGATCATCGGAATTCCAATGCGGGAGCCATTTGCGGTGAGTCCGCGGGTGTTTTGCTGGAACACGAAGACGAGCGCGTACCGCAAGGCGAGGGCGACCCCGACGGAGGCGATAAGCAGGATGATTCCCTCCTCGTTTCGGAGGGGTTTGAACACGTAGCGGTCGATACCAAGCGAGATCACGATCGTTGCGACGCCCGCGAAGATGACCCCGGCTACGATTGCGAACGGTGTCGCAGAGATGTTGATCCCGAGTTCGGACGCATAGACGCTTCCCCCGGCTCCCACGAGAAGCAGACTCGCGATATCCTGCTCCCCGAATCCGGCGATGAGATAGGTGGCAGCCCAGCCGGCAAAAGCCCCACTCGTGATGTAATCTCCGTGCGCGAAGTTGGCGAAGTTCAGGATGCTATACGTCATTGAAAGGCCGACCCCGGCGAGTCCGATCACCAGGCCGACTGTCAGTCCGTCGAGCACGTAGGTGCCGAGTTGGTATACAGGGAGTGCGCCGGTGGCGAGGTCTCGAACCAAATCAAGAAGCAGGAGTCCAGCCACCACCCACAGGAGAACCGCGAATGGCTTCCCTCGAATGAGAGAACGCCCTTGATGAAGTGTCCGTAAAACGTCGTCCATGTGAACTCTATACAGGGGGCAACGTACATGCAGGGTTAAGCCTTTCTTTCGCAACGGAAAGTGCCACCCGGCCCCGGAAACGAACGCACGGATTGCTCGGATTCTCTCCGGCATGATCACTTCCTGTCCGTCGAGTCCGGAGTTCTAACTCGCGAACCCGACTATCGCGGGCGGAATAGTCCCCGACGCTGGAACTTAAGGTCGTCCCAGGTCTTCTTTCCGTATGACAGACCAAGACCGGGATCAATCGCTTTTCGAGTACGACAAGGATCCCGATTTGCCGAGCAACGAGGTCGTCCAGGGGGCAGAGCGGGCCCCCCATCGGGCCATGTTTCGCGCCATGGATTACGACGACGCAGACCTCGCATCACCGTTGATCGGGATCGCCAACCCGGCAGCTGATATCACCCCCTGCAACGTTCACCTAGACGACGTCTCACAGCGGGCGTACGAGGCCGTCGACGAAGCTGGCGGGATGCCAATCGAGTTCGGGACCATCACCATCTCGGACGCCATCTCGATGGGGACAGAGGGGATGAAGGCCTCGCTCATTTCCCGGGAGATCATCGCTGATTCGGTCGAACTCGTCTCCTTTGGCGAACGGATGGACGGGCTTGTCACCCTCGGCGGGTGTGATAAAAACATGCCGGGGATGATGATGGCATCCATCCGGACCGACCTTCCCTCGGTGTTTCTCTACGGTGGGTCGATCATGCCGGGTCAACACGACGGCCGCGAGATTACCATTCAGAACATGTTCGAGGGCGTCGGGGCCGTCGCTACCGGTGACATGGAACCCGAAGAGTTGGACCAGATGGAGCGAGTGGCCTGTCCGGGTCCGGGTGCGTGTGGCGGGATGTTCACGGCAAACACCATGGCCTCGGTTGCAGAGACGCTTGGATTTGCCCCCCTTGGATCGGCCTCTGCGCCGGCCGAACAGGAGGAACGCTACGAGGAAGCCGAACGAGCCGGGCGGGTCGCCGTCGAGGCCGTTCGGGAACGTCGAAGACCGTCGGATTTCCTCACCAGGGAGTCCTTCGAGAACGGCATTGCGCTTCAGGTTGCCGTAGGTGGCTCGACCAACGCGGTTCTCCATCTGCTCGCAATGGCCGCGGAGGCTGGCGTGGATCTCGATATCCAGGCGTTCAACGCCATCAGCGAACGGACCCCGAAAATCGCAAATCTCCAACCCGGTGGAACTCGAGTGATGAACGATCTTCACGAAATCGGTGGCATTCCTGTCGTGCTCCGGGCGCTTCACGAGGCCGGTCTACTCCATGGCGACGCAATGACGGTCACCGGAAATAGCATTCGCACGGAACTCGAGCGACTCGATCCGCCGGTCATCGAAGACCTCGATGTCCACTTCCTCCACCCGGTCGAGGAGCCAATTCACGAACGGGGCGCAATACGGATTCTGACCGGTAATCTTGCTCCTGATGGGGCGGTTATCAAAATCACCGGCCAGGACCACCTCAGACACGAAGGGCCAGTTCGGGTCTTCGAATCGGAGGAACCGGCGATGGACTACGTCGAGGAGGGGCACGTCGAATCGGGCGATGTCATCTGTATCCGCAATGAGGGGCCAAGAGGGGGGCCTGGAATGCGGGAAATGCTTGGCGTGACGTCGGCCGTCGCAGGGCAAGGCCACGCCGAAGACGTGGCGCCTTTCACCGATGGTCGGTTCTCCGGGGCGACAAGAGGATTTTCCATCGGCCACGTCGCCCCAGAGGCCTACGTCGGCGGCCCAATCGCTGCTCTCGAAGACGGCGACCGGGTGACGATTGACGTCGACGAGTTGGAACTTTCCGTCGATCTCGGGGCGGAAGAAATCAAGGATCGCCTGGAAGATCACAATCCGTCTGCCACCTACGAGAACGGGGTCCTGGCAAAATACCATCGCGATTTCGGCTCGGCGGCAAACGGAGCGGTGACGAATCCGGGCGTCAAATGGGAATCGAAGTAGTTACCCCGGGTTAGTTTTCTCGGCGTTTTTTGGGCGCTCCGAACGTGATCCCGCCACCGACGAGCGGGCCGGCGATTAGCAGTGCTCGCATGGTATTCGTCCCAAGTCCCAATTCGGTGTAGTATCCCGCGACACCGGCGAGGACGAAAAACACGATTGCCCCAACGCCGATCGCCGTTCGACCCGGTCGGTCGAAGGGGTGTTGAATGCGACTGGCATCGGGATCATCGACGGAGTCGCCGGTGACGATGGTGTCGACGATGGGAACGGAGGCAAGCATGCCACCGATGACACCAGGAACCACCACGCCCGCAATGAATCTGGCGTTGATCGCCGCGCCGAGGAAACCGATATCAATCGGGGGCATCACTCGGAGGATGCCGTAGATCCAGAGCAGGTACCAGTCAGGTTTGACTGACGGCGTCCCGGGACCCGATGGGCCATAGAGCTCGACCGGATGCACTGGGACAAATGTCGCCAACAGCGTGACGGCGGTCGCATAGGTGAAAAACACCGCTGCCATAATGACGACCTGTTCCGGCCACAGGGGGACGCCGACGAGTCCTTCCTTCACCGATTTTGCCTGGGATTTGAGTCGGCCCGTGATGCCCGGATCCTGGGTGTGTTTGACCTTCATGATAATAAGCAGATGAATGCCGATCAGGGTTGCCAAGAGAACTGGAATGACGAGCACGTGCAAGGTGAAAAATCGTGGTACCGTGAAGGAATTCGGGAACGGACCGGCGAAGAGGAGATTTGCCACGTCCTGGCCGATAAAGGGCACGGAGGTCGCTATTTCGTAGCCGATGCTGGTGGCGGTGACGGCGAATTCGTCGAAGGGAAGGAGGTAACCGAGGAAGGCGGCGAGAATCGTCAGTCCGAGCAGGCCGGTACCAAGCACCCAGTTGATGTCCCGGGGCTTTCGATAGGCGCCCGTGAAATAGACCCGTGCCATGTGAACGACGATGGCCGCCAACATGATGTGGGCACTCCAGTGATGGATGCGGCGGACGAGAAGGCCGATCGAGAGGTTGTTGATTTCCAATACACTTGCATAGGCGGCAGGGAGCGTCTCGCCATTGACCGTGATGCGAGCCGTACTCGGCTCGTAAAACATCCCGAGGAAGATTCCGGTCGCGACGATGCCGGTAAATGCAAACAGGGCGAGTTCGCCGAGCAGGAAGCTCCCGTGTAAGGGGATGGCCTTCTTATCGACCTTCGCAAATAATCGATCGAGATCGAGCCGGGATCCACTATCCCCGGACATGTTATGGTCCCACCTTCTCTTCGAAATCTGAACTCAGTTCGAGGGTGCCCTCGTCCGAGAAGTCGACACCGATCTGGGGGAGTGCCCGGTCCGCCGGTGGATGGACTACCTCGGCACCCTGATAGGGGTCGAATTGACTTCCGTGACAGTTACAGTGATCGGTCGGTTTCCCAGTCGCCGTCGGTTGTTCTTTGTCCCACTCGACGGTACACCCAAGATGGGTACAGATCGCCGAGTACCCGACGTACCCATTGGCGGTCATCTCTTCGATTGTCGGCCCCCCCCTTTCGTCCGGGGGGAGCCGGTGGAACCTGACGAGGTAGTCGGTTTCTTCTCTATGCTGGGCCGGATAGACGAGGGCGGAGTCGGGGATGTCCAACATATCCTCCGTGACAGGGGTTCCGACGTCGAATGTCGTGTCACCACCGTTAGGCGTGTATTCGGTGGCGAGTACGAGTTCCTGTCCCGGAAGCGCTGCCCCCGAGGACCCCTTCGCTATCCCCAGGTTCTTGAACGGGGCTAACATCGCCCCGGCGAAACTCAGCAGGCCGAGGCCGCCAAAAACTTGGACGATTCGTCGACGGAGTAATCCGCTCGAGTCCGATTCGTCGTCCGACGTTGAGTGGTCGGTCGTTGACATTGGTGTTACCAGAGATCTTCGTCGTATTCGAGGACGATGCGGTGTTCCTGGAAGAGTCGATGGTACGCGAGAACCATACCGCCGAGCGATCCAAACGCCAGCGCGAGCAGAACGCCGAGGACCGTCGTCGTCAATTCCAGAAAGATTCCGATTGCAAACCCGATCGAGGAAACCGTAAGGAGCAGGCTCAAGAGGATGAATCCGGCCATCAGGGCCGAGGAATCGGATGGCTCGACTCGGGAGATGACCTCATGCATGGAGGCTCACCCCCCACCGTTCCAGCAAAAACGTGAGCATTAAAATGAATCCCACAAAGCCGAACGCGACTGCGCCGATTTGCCACGCCTCGAGTGCCATCCCCTCCGATGCCGCTAATATGATGGGCTCATGTGTCTGTAATCCTGTGTAGGTCATCATCTTACCCTTCAAAAACAGGTTTGCTCTTCTGGTAAATAATGGTAGGGGGGATTGTGACTCGTGTACCACTCGATCGATGACGTTCCAACGACTGGGACTTTCATCAGGAGAAAAAATGTGCCGTCAATTGACCCGTGAGAGTACCGCCGCGACCCAATTATTTATATTAAGGAGGTCGGTAACTGCTCTTATCGCAAAAAAGCCCACAAATGAGTGGGGATAAAATTATGGCAGAAACGAGAACCCGGATCGCCGAAACCGTGCAGGCAAAACCGGGAATTCACTTCAACGGGATCGTTCGAACGTGTGATCTTGCAACGGGGCAGGTACAGTACCATCTCGAACGACTGCTTTCAGATGACCATCTCGTGAAAGCCGACCTTTACGGTCGATCTCATTACTTTCCCACCGAATACGACGAGTGGGAGCGTCGAACACTTTCGCTCCTCCGGCGAGAAACGACCCTCGACGTGGCGTCAGTCATTCTCGAGTCGGGACCCGTGCGGCCGAATGAGTTGGTCGAGGAACTCGACCTCGCCCGGAGTACATTGGAATGGCACGTCAACCACCTGGTCGAACAGGACGTGGTCGTGAAACGCTACACCACTTCGGATCCTCTGGTGCTCGAGGTGTCCCGGCCCGAAGACCTGATCGTTCTGGTCAGCGAGGCGGACCCAACCCTTCTCGGACAAATGGTCGGGCGGTTCACCCGTCTCGTGGACCGGATCCTCGCCGAAGACGTCAATTTATGAGCCATCCAAACCTGAACCCGAACGAGCGGAGCAGACAGCGAGCTATACTACTCGTGGCTCCGTTCCTGGCCCTGGGGATTGGCGAAATCGCCCTGTTGCTGACGGCGGGATTTAATCCGTTATGGGCGGTCGTGATCGTCCCGCCGATTCTGTTCATGACGGGGCTCGGATGGCTCAGTTTCACGACCGGATTCGACGACCAATAACACACTCATCATGACCCAAAAAACCCTCATTGGACTGGTCCTGGCCGTACTGGCGCTTTTGATGTTCACTGCCGGCTTCGTACTGGTGATCGGCTAATCGGTTGGACCGGTCCTTTCGACGTTGGCTCACTATTCGATCGTATCGATCGATCAGATCCGCTCGGCTGCTTCGTAGGTCAGGTATCCCAGTAACAGAATCATCGCGATGACCAGGCCGAACTGGGAGAGCGAGGCGAGCGAGGGGTCGAGTCCCCAGGATGTCACGACGAGGAAAAGGCCAATGGACACCAACATGACGCCAACGGGAACCCCCTTTACTGTGGTATCCTGCCAGGTTTCT
>CAZJZA010000021.1:0-13029 GCA_964550355.1 uncultured Halobacteriales archaeon | reverse complement strand
CTGATCGACCAGATCGCCTCGTTCGGGCACCCCTCACCGATCTTCGTCATTTCCGGTGGAGACCCGCTCAAGCGACCCGATCTCGACGAACTCATCGAGTATGCAACGGAGCAGGACCTTCCGACTGCGGTTACCCCGGCTCCGACTTCCCTTCTCACCCGGGACGTGCTCGAAACGTTCGCCGATCTCGGCGTCAAGCGCATCGCGCTGTCCCTCGACGGTTCGAGTCCAGAGAGTCACGACACCTTCCGCGGCGAGGAGGGCTCGTTTGACCTCATCATGGACCGTGCAAAGATGGCCAAAGACGTCGGTCTGGGCATCCAGATCAACACGACTGTGACCGCGACCACCGTCAAGGACCTCCCGGAAATTGCGGATCTCGTCGAAGAACTGGGCGCGGCGATGTGGGAGGTCTTCTTCCTCGTGCCGATCGGACGAGGGACCGAACTGGAACAACTCGAACCCGAGGAGACCGTCTCTGTGATGGAGTTCCTCTACGAGCGACAGAAAAACGCCCCATACCGGACCATTACCGTGGAGGCCCCGCACTATCGAGTCGTGGCCGATCGGGTCGAGCGGGAGGCAAGTGGCCAGGGGGTCAGAGTCGGTTCGACCCGGGCAGGAAAGGGATTCGTCTTCGTGAGCCACGAGGGCGACGTGTTCCCCTCCGGATTCATGCCGCTCGAAGGTGGCAACGTGACCGACACCTCACTGGTCGATATCTACCGGAACTCGGAACTCTTCTCGATGCTCCGGGACGACAACCAGCTCACTGGCTCCTGTGGTACCTGCGAGCACCGGGAGATCTGTGGTGGGAGCCGCTCGCGGGCCTACGCCGCCACCGGGAACCCGATGGCCAGCGATCCGCTCTGTCCGTACGTCGAAACGCTCATCTCCGAAAACGTCCCCGAGGCCTGAGCACATGCCGGCGGACAGCATCGATGGTGATCTGGAACAGACAGGCGGCGACCAACCAAGGGTCGGCGTCGTCGGGGCTGGCATTTCGGGCCTCTCCCTAACCCACTACCTCCGGGAGCAAGGCGTCGAAACGGTAACCTTCGAGTCGGCCGCCCATCCGGGCGGAACGATCCAGTCCCGGACTTTCGACGGTCGGGTGCTCGAACTCGGCCCACAACGACTGCGCCTGGCCGGGCCGGTAAAATCGCTCGTCAAGGAACTCTCGCTCGAGGCGGAACTCCGCGAGGGAAACACCGATCAGCCGCTTTATATCTATCACGACGGTGCCTTTCGAGTTGCGCCGCTCTCCCTCCGGGAGGCGCTCACGACGGATCTGCTCTCCTGGTACGGGAAACTCCGGATATTGGCCGAGCCGTTCATCGCCGGCCCCAGGCCGGGAGAGTCAGTCGAGGCGTTCCTCACCCGAAATTTCGGCCACGAAGCCGCCCACCGGCTGTTCGCGCCGCTCTACACTGGCCTGTATGGAACCGAGGCCGACGAAATGCTCGTCGAGTACTCCCTCGGGAGAGCCCTGGACCGCCACGGCATCGAGGGGTCGATCCTCAAGGCGGTCGCCCCGTACGCCATCAAGGGGCGGGATCCGCCGCCGATCGTCACCTTCGAAGACGGGTTGGCCCGACTCCCGGAAGTGCTCGCGAAGCGCCACGCCGAAAGCATCGAGTTTTCCACGCCCGTGGAGGCCGTCGAGCCGGCCGGGGAGGGTTACGAGCTCGTGACGGAGGACGGCCGAACGCGAGTCGACGCAGTGGGCATGACCCCACCGGCACCGACGGCTGCGGCCCTACTCGAACCGGTGGATTCGACCCTGGCGGAAACCCTCCAGGAGTTCAACTATAACCCGATCGTGGTGGTCCACCTCCACTCGGATGCGGACATCGTCGGTCACGGCTGCCAGATTCTGCCGGAAGCAGGATTCGAGACGCTCGGGATGACCTGGAACGCGAGCATGCTCGACCGGGATGGAGTCTACACGGCCTATCTCGGCGGGAGTCGGGACAACGGCTTGCTCGAACGGAGCGACGAGGAGATCGGCTCGATCGCCGCCAGAGAGTTCGAGACGCTTCTCGGTGCGGAGGCCGAGGTGCAAAACGTTCACCGCTGGGAGCCGGGGATGCCGGCCTACGACCGGTCGTGGGCTGCCCTCGACCGGCTCGATCCACCGGACGACATCGAGTTCGTGACCAACTACACCGACCGGGCTGGAATTATCGGCCGGCTCACCGATGCCAAAGGGGCCGCCGAGCGACTGGCTCGCCAGTAACGGCGAGTTAGTGTGAGAACGGCGAGTTTCTTGGTGTCGGCGCTCCGAGGACCGGTATGACCCTCTCGATCCGCCGGGCACGGGAGGCGGATGCCGAGGCCATTCGAGACGTCCATCTCGCATCGATCGGCGGCCTGGGTGGCGAGCAGTATACAGAAGAACAGGTGGCGGCCTGGGCCCACGACCGCGATCCGGCGGCCTACCCCATCAGCGGGGAGGATACGACCATCTTCGTCGCCGAGCGGGGCGGCTCCATCGTGGGTTTTGGCTGGCTGTCGACGGGAACTGCCGAGGAGTTCGAAGCAGTAGTCGACGGGAAGGTAACGGCGATCTACGTCCACCCGGCGTTCGCCCGGCAAGGGATCGGAACGACGCTCTACCAAGCACTGGAAACGCGGGCCCGCGAGCGCGGACTTGGTTCCCTCGGCCTCTGGGCCTCGCTGAACGCCGTCCCCTTCTATGAAAGCCACGGCTATTCGAAAGTTCGAGAGGTTACCTACAAATTCGACGACCAGGTTGCGGGGACGGTTTTGGAGATGCGGAAATCGCTCGCCGACTAATTCTAAAGCAGCGTCGCCATCTCGTCGATCCGGGTTCCGTACTCCCCGATCGCCGTCTCGATCGGGTCAGGTTCGGCCATGTCGACGCCGGCGGTCCGGAGCACGTCGAGCGGGTACTCGCTCCCACCGAGGGCCAGGGAGTCAAGATAGTCCTGGGCCGCGGACTCGCCCTCGCGTTCGATGCGATCGACGATCGCCACGGCGGCGCTCAGGCCGGTCGCGTACTGGTAGACGTAGAAGTTGTAGTAGAAATGCGGGATGCGCATCCACTCCGCCCGAATCGTCTCCTCGACCTGGGCAGGTTCGTAATACCGGGCCTTCCGGTCGCCGTAGAGTTCATCGAGCCGGTCGGGAGTCAGCGGCTCGCCGGCCGAAGAGCGCTCGTGGATCTCGGCCTCGAAGGCCGCAAAGAGGGTCTGGCGGTAGAGCGTCGAGCGGAAGCGCTCGAGGAACTGATCGAGGACGTGGGCGCGAAAGTGCTCGTCCTCGACGGTGTCGAGCAAGTGGTGGGTCAAAAGCGTCTCGTTGACCGTCGAGGCCACCTCGGCGACGAAGATTTCGTAACTCGCGTCGACGTAGGGCTGGGCATCGCTCGCGAGTTCGGAGTGCATCGAGTGACCGAGTTCGTGAGCAAGCGTGTAAAGCGAAGAGACGTCCGATTGCCAGTTTAGCAGGATGTAAGGCTGGGTGTCGTAGGTCCCGCCGGAGTAGGCCCCCGAGCGCTTGCCCCGGTTCTCGTGGACGTCGATCCATCGCGATTCGATGCCCTCGGCGACCTGATTCTGATACTCCTCACCGAGTGGGGTGAGGGCCTCGATCACCATCTCGGTTGCCTCCTCGTACTCGATTTCAGGGCTCTCCCCGGGAGCCGTGGGCGCGTACACGTCCCACATCGCCAGTTCGTCGAGGTCCATCGCGTCGGCTTTCAGCTCCAGGTGGCGGTGGAGCGTGTCGAGGTTCGATTCGACGGTTTCGACCAGCGCGTCGTAGACCGAGACGGGCACGTTCGCCCCGTCGAGGGCGGCCACCCGCGGGGACTCGTAGTCCCTGATATCCGCGCTTTTGACGTGTTTTCTGACCTGGTGGTTCAGGGACGTTCCGAGGGTGTTTCGGACCCCGTCGAGTTCCTCGAAAAAGGCCTCGAAGACTCGTTCGCGGAAGGCCCGGTCGGGGCGCTGGAGCAGCGAAGTAAAATTCGACTGGGTGATCTCGACCCCCTCGCCGGCTTCGTCCTCGACTGTCGGAAAGGTCAGGTCCGCGTCGGTGAGTTTGCCGTAGATATCCGAGGGGGCAGCGAGTACCTCCCCGAGTTCCGAGAGCACTTCCTCGACCTCCGCGGAGCGGGTATGGGGTGCCAGCCGGAGGACGTCCTCGAGGTAGTGCTCGTAGGTCACGAGTTCGGGCGTCGATTCGAGCATCGCCGTGACCCGCTCTTCGGGGAGTTGTTGGATTTCGGGCTCGATGAACGCGGTTGCACTCGAAGCCTCCGCGACCAGCGTCCGGGCCCGGGTCGCCCGGCCCTGGGCCTCCTGATCGCGGGTGTCCTCGTCCGAGCGCATCCGGGCGTAGGCGGCGACCTGCTCGACCTCGCGGGCCAGCTCGTCCCGCGTGGAAAGCGCCTTCAGGAGGGTCTCGCCGTCCTCGCCGAGCCGGCCCTCGTACTCGCGGATCGAGTCGATCCGCCCCGAAACGTCCTCGAAGGTTTCCTCCCACGACTCGGTCGTCTCGAAAATCGCCTCCAACTTCCACGTGTATTCGACCGGCAATGCCTCGCGTTCGGGAACCTGCTCCATACCCGCCGTGGCACACGCGACGAATTAAGGGTTGTCGCCCGTGTCCCCGATTCCAGGGTCATCCACCCGCACGGGATCCGGAATACCTGTTTCGAGAGAGTCGAGCACTGCGGCCCGGGTGCGGTCCCGAAGCGCCCCCGAGGCGAAGGCCTCTCGGGCCAGTTCTGCAGCCTTCGGATCGGGGTCGAAGTCGAGGTCGTAGTCCACATCGGTCAGGACGAGCGGGTGAGCCGGGGCCGGCTCGATCCCGTCAGGACCCGAAAGCGGCTTCGGACCCAGCACCCGATCGATGAAGTCGAGGGGTGCCGCGCCCTGGAGCATCCGGTCGTAGAGTGACACCAGCCGGCGGACGAGCTGGCGGGGAAAGCCACCGGCGCGAACCCGAATCAGGCGAAATGGTCCCGCCCGGGTGCTCGTGACCGTGAGATCCCGCACAGTTCCCCCGTTCTCGGCGGCGAGGTTGTGAAAGTCGTGTTTGCCAGAGAGCCGCTTCTCGATTGCCCGCAGCCGCTCGGAGTCGGCGTCCGGGGCGTGGAGATAGTAGGTGTATTCCCGGGAGATCGCATCGTGAATGGCGTGAAAGTCCTCGGGCGCGGCCGCGCTCGCCCAGACGTGGATGGTACTGGGAAGTTGAGTCGTGAACGCCCGGGGTGAGAGCCATTCCGGCGCGTCGAAGGCAACGGTCTGGGCGAGTGCCGAAACGCCCCTGTCAGTCCGTCCGGCTACCGTGTAGCCGACTGGTGTATCGTCGAACTCGATTCCGAGATCGGCGAGTCCGGAAAAAAGCGTGTCTTCGACGGTCGAAACCCCGGGTTGGCGCTGGAAGCCGTAATAGGCCCGTCCGTCGTAGGCGACGCGGTAGGCTCGCATGCACAACCTACTCGAAATCGGCGAGCCGTGGTTCTTCTCTCCCCCCGGGGAACTCACCGACTGGCACCTGGCGCTGATCGCCCGAGTCCATGTTCTTCAGCGTGACCATCCCCTCGGCGAGGTCCTGCTCGCCGACGATGACCACCGTTTCGGCGTTGATCGAGTCGGCATAGTCGAGTTGGCCGCCAAAGGACCGATCCGAGACGTCGGTCTCGACCACGTGGCCCGCCCCGCGCAACTCCCTGACGATCCGGGCGGCCTCGGATCGGGTGTCACCGATCTGGAGGACGTAGTAATCCGTCGACAGGGACTCCTCGGGCCAGACGTCTGCTCGCTGGAGGAGCAAGGCTAGTGGGGCGAGACCGGGAGCTACCCCCACGGCAGGCGTCGGGTGTCCGCCGAAACTCTCGATAAGGTCGTCGTACCGGCCGCCACCCAAAACCGCCCGTGAGACGGCGCCGGGCGAGTCAAAGCACTCGAAAACGACCCCGGTGTAGTAATCGAGCCCCCGTGCGGTTTCGAGGGAGAGCGTGAGATACTCGCGGACACCGTAGTCCTCGGCGGCCGAGAGCACCGCCCGGAGGTTCTCGACGGCCGTTTGCACACGATCTGTGCCGGCAAAGTCGAGGAGTTCGTCGAGGTCTTCGCTCTCGAGGAGCCGCTCGAACTCGACTGCCTGGTCCCGGGTGAGGCCAGCGTCGACGAGCAGATCGTGGTATTCGGCCCGCTCGATCTTCTCGCTTTTGTCGACAGCCCGGATCGCGGCGCGAGTGTCGACTTCCCCGGCCATCGATTCGAGGAGGCCGCCAAGAATATCGCGGTGGGAGAGCCGGAACTCGAAATCATCGGCAGTAAGCCCCAGCCCGGTCAATGCGTCTGCGGCATACGCCAGTATTTCGGCATCCGCGGTCGGGTCGGCGGAACCGAAAATGTCGACGTTCGTCTGGTAGAACTCCCGAAATCGGCCCTGCTGGGGTTCCTCGTAGCGCCAGAACGGGCGGGTCGAAAACCACTTGATGGGTTTTGAAAGCGCCTGCTGTTTCGCCACGACCATGCGGGCGACCGTGGGGGTCAATTCGGGGGCCAGGGCCACTTCGCGGCCGCCGTCGTCGGTGAAGGCGTAGAGTTCGTCGACGATTTCCTCGCCGCTTTTCTCGACGTACATCGCCGTCCGTTCGAGGGCGGGCGTGCCGACCTCACGGAAGCCGTACTGACGGGCAGTGGCCTCGAGGGTATCGATCATCGCCCGACGGGCGGCCATCTCCCTGGGGTAGAAGTCGCGAAATCCCTTCAGCCGGTCGTACATAGGCCCGGATTGGGGTACCTGGCGCTTGTACCTGTCCATCCAGCGCGAAAGTGTCCCCCCCGAGACAAACCGGGATGGTGAAAGCAGACTTTCCGACGCGAGATATTGAAGCCCTCTTACCGACGCGAGATATTGAAGCTCTTCGAGTCCGGTTTCATCTCCCGAAGTAGCTCTTTCATCTTTTCCTCGTCGATCTTCTCGCGCAGGCGACCCGACTGGGCGATCGCGATGATCTGCTGTTCGACCTGCTCGCCGAATTGTTCGCGGCTCATCTTGACGGTGTTGAGTCGCTTGCGAGCCCCGTCAGTGAGATGCTGGCGGAGCACCGCTTTCTTCTGGGCTTCGGCCTGGTCGCGCTGGGCCTCGATGGCTTCCTCGCCACCGCCTTCCCCGCCCTGTGTTTCCTGCAACTCCTGGAGTTTCTTCTCGCGGAGTTCGTCGAGACGATCATCATCGGGGTTCTGACTCATTGTATCCCTCTTTTGCCGACAAAAGCTCAAAACCGTTACGCACCAGCCAAAGTCGAAGATTTCAGCGGTCGGTCCGAATAGTCGGCTTTCAGCGGTCGTTTCGGGTAGTCGGCTCGCAGCGATCGTCCCGGTCCTCAACCGCAAACCACGCGAACTCGTGATCGGCGACCAACCCGAGGGCGACCGGATCGTCGAGATCGACCACCGACGTATGATTGTGCATCGCTTCGAGGGACGTGCCGTCGGCGAGTTCAATCCGGTAGCGGATCGTCGAGCCCTCGTAGCTTCGACGGCGGACGACCCCGTCTGACTCCGACTCCGGGACGCCTCTTGCTTCGAGGTCATCGGGCCTCACCACCACTTCGACCGGTTTGCCGACATCTGCAGGGGACAATCCCGGCAGTTGTTCGAGGGCGATCGGACCGATGGCTGTCGAGACCGCCTCGCTCCCGACTGTCCCTTCCAAAAAGGTCGGGTTGCCGAGGAAGTTCGCGACAAACCGCGTGTTCGGCCCCTTGAAAACCGATTCAGGGTGACCGACCTGTTCGAGGCGGCCGTCGCACATCACCGCGACACGGTCCGAAATTGAAAGCGCCTCCGTCTGATCGTGGGTGACAAAAACCGTGGTGACCCCGGCAGCCTGGAGAATACGTCTGACCTCCTCGCGCATCCGCTCGCGCAGGTCCCGGTCGAGGCTCGAAAACGGCTCATCGAGCAGAAGCACTTCCGGTTCGGGTGCAAGCGCGCGGGCCAGGGCCACCCGCTGTTTTTGCCCGCCGGAGAGGTCCTGGGGCGAGCGGTCCTCCGCCCCTTCGAGCCCGACGAGTGTTAGCAGTTCCTCGACTCGCGTGGCCCGTCTGTCCGCGGGCCAGTCCTCGATTCCGAAGCCAACGTTCTCCGCCACGGTCATATTCGAGAATAGCGCGAAGTCCTGAAAGACGATGCCGACGTCCCGCTTTTCCGGCTGGAAGAACGTCTCATCGTCTGCGACCGTAATGCCGTCGATCCGGACCGTTCCTGCGTCGGGATGTTCGAGTCCCGCAATCGTCCGAAGGACGGTCGTTTTCCCACAGCCAGAGGGACCGAGAATCGTCAGCAACTCACCGTCGTGCACGGAGAGCGTGAAGTTCTCGATCGCAGGTTCGCCATCGAATGCCGTCGTCACCGATTCGAGTGACAATACTGGCGGCCGGCCCGTGGCTGCCGTATCTGTCCGTGGGTGGCCGCCCATCGCCCTTTCTGCGGGGTCAGGCGGTTGGTTCGGTCCCCTGGCAGGCTCCGGATCGGGGCGGCCCGCGACCGGCGGCCGCCGAATCCGTTTCATGGTCCCATTGTTTAGGCAATCCTAAAAACGTCTCGATACGGGCACGGCGGTAAAGTTTTCGGCCAGCCTAAAACCATCACATCTAAGTATGTTTTAGGGTAACCTAAAAACTGGAATGGTCGACGAAACATCCCCCATCGTGGACGGGAACGAAGTATCCACAACCGGAGTGGACCGAACATCCACAACCGAAGCGGACCGAGCATCCGCAACCGAAATAGATCGAACGCTGACGAGGCGGCGACTGCTCGGAACCGCCGGCGTCGCACTCGCGGCGAGCGTCGGCATCGCCGGCTGCCTCGGTTCGAGCGACGAAGATCCGTTCGAGACTGACGAACCGCAAGCGGCCCCAATCGACACCCCGGGAGTTACGTGGGACGATCTCGGCGACCTCGAAGGCGAACTCACCGTCTACTCGGGCCGGACCCGCGATCAGATCGATCCGCTCTTTGCGAAGTTAGAAGAGACCTATCCGGACTTCTCGATCGCTCGCGACTACGACAGCAACGAGGCCCAGCTCAACAGCCTCACCGAGGAAGGCGATGCGACCCCGGCCGACGTCTTTTATACCCAGTCCTCGGGCGCACTCGCCGCGCTGAAGAACGCGGGACTGGGGCGTCAACTCCCGGCGGATATTGTCGACGCCGTCCCCGAAAACAAGCGAGACCCCGATGGCCAGTGGACCGGTGCTTCCGGCCGCGTCCGAGCCGTCCAGTTCAACACCGACACCTGGAGTCGCGAGGAGTTGCCGACCGATATTTTCGCCTACGCCGAAGAGGAGCGGTTTGCCGGCGAGATCTCGACTCGCCCGAACTCCGGGACCTTCCGGTCGTTCATCGTCGCCATGCTCGAACTCGAAGGCGAAGAACGGACCCGCGAGTGGGTGAACGCGATGCTCGAAGACCAGGACGTGACCCTCTATTCGAGTGGATCCCAGCAGGCCCAGGCCATCGCGAACGGCGAGGTATCGGTCGGGCTGGGGAACCAGTACTACGCCGCCCGCATTATCGGAAATGAGCCCGACACCCCCCTCGACGTGACGTTCACCCAAAACGATCCGGGAAGCCTCTTCAACGTCTCCGGGATCGCCGTCCTCGAGCCGGCCGGCAAACCCAATCTCGCAGCCGAATTCGTCAGGCACGTCCTCGCCGCGGAGGGCCAGCAGTTCTTCGTCGAGACGAACGGCGAGTACCCGGTCGTCGAGGACATCGAATACGACGGCCCGCTCCCGAGCCTCTCGGAACTCGAACCGCCAGCCTTCGACCTCAACACGCTCGGCGACCTCGAACCGGCTATCGACCTCCTCCGCGAGGAGGGAATGACCGTCTGACCGGCCCACACGATGGACACTTTGCCCGATCGGTTGACCGGCGCGCAAACGTCGATACGCCGCCTGGTTCGGACTCGATCCACCGTCCACCTGGCGGCGTTTTTCTTCGGGAGTCTCATCGCCGTGCTGGTGGTCTCGCCGCTTTTCTGGCTGTTGATTCGAGCGAGCGCCGTCGAACCCGGTCGGGCAATCGAGATGGTCACTTCCGCTCGAACCCTCGAGATCGGGGGCCGAAGCGTCGCCCTCGTGTTCGTCACGACAATCGCCTCGACCGTCATCGGGGTCCCGCTGGCCGTGCTCACGGCCCGGACGGACCTTCCGGCCAGTCGGCTGTTCTCCGTCGTCGTTTCCCTCCCCCTCGTGGTCCCGAGCTACATCGGGGCCTTTGCCTTCGTCTCGGCGTTCGGCCGTCACGGCGAACTCACTTCCTTTCTGGGCGTCGAACTCCCGCGAATCGATGGCTTTGGCGGGGCGGCACTCGTCATCACGCTTTACACCTATCCATACGTGTTCTTGACAACCCGGGCCGCGCTCCGTTCGATGGACGCCTCCCTGGTGGAGGCCGCCCGGACCCTCGATGCGGGCCCGATCGAAGCGTTTCGGCGGGTGACGTTTCCCCAGATCCGGCCGGCGATTTCCGCCGGCGCGTTGCTCGTCTCCCTCTACGCGCTTTCTGACTTCGGCACGCCCGCGTTCATGGGTGTCTCCGTTTTCACCAGTGCCATCTACACGGAGTACGAGGCGTTCAACGTCGGGTATGCGGCCTTGCTTTCCCTCCAGTTGCTGACCCTGGCCGGAGTCATCCTCGTCATCGAGTCGCGGACCGGCCAGTCCTCGGGACAGGCGGTGCGCCGACAGGGGACGCTCATCGAACTCGGTCGATGGCGCTATCCGGCGATGGGGGTCTTGCTCCTCCTCGGGGCCGTCACGGTGGTGCTTCCGGTCGCGCTCTTTACCCTCTGGTTCCTCCGGGGGACCGGTGGCGCGGTTCCCTCACTCGCTTTTCAACCACAGCACGCGTTGAACTCGGTCACCTTCTCCCTGCTCGCCGCGATCGTGGCCAGCGCGATGGCCCTCCCCGTCGCGTATCTCGGCGCACGGGGGTCGAGCCGGCTCTCACGGGCCCTCGAACGCGGGACGTACGTCGGCTTTGCCGTCCCGGGAATCGTCATCGGACTCGCGCTCGTGTTCCTGGGCTCGACAACTGTCCCGTGGCTCTACCGAACCGTCCCACTGCTCGTGTTCGCGTACGTCGTTCGCTTTCTCCCCCAGGCCGTCGGGACGACCCGATCGGCGATCGTCCAGTTCGACGACCGGCTCGCAGAGAGCGCGCGGACCTTGAACGCGGGGCCCTTCCGGACGTTCACGCGCGTCGTCCTCCCGGAAATCGCCCCAGGTGTCGTCGCTGGTGGGGCCCTCGTCTTCCTGACGACGATGAAAGAGTTGCCCGCGACGCTCATGCTCCAGCCTATCGGCCGGGACACCCTCGTCACGATTATTTGGGCGTCTCACGAGAGTCTCTACTACGAGTACGCCGCGTTGCCGGCGCTCATCCTTATCGCGGTTTCGGGGCTTTCGATGCTCGTCCTGCTCGGGCAAGAGGGAGAGGGGTTTTGACGGGCGGTGTCCGATTCGCGTGACGGTGGAGTTTAATGGACTGGGCCGGTAACACACCGTAATGGCGACGTGCCCACTCGCGGACGATTGTCCCCACTTCTCAGAGCGGATCGACGGAATGGGGTGTCAGCACTTCGGGGACCGGGGCGGGATGGAGTGGTGTAATCATTACGGTCAACCCATCAAGGACCTGAAGACGGCACCGGTGGTCCCCGGCGAGGAGGTCGTCCTCGAGGTCACGGACATGCACGAGAGCGGTGCCGGCGTCGGTCACCACCAGGATACCGGTTTCGTAATCATGGTCGACGGCGTCCTTCCGGACGCCTGGGTCGAGGCGACGGTGGAGACGGTGAAGTCCAATTACGCCCGGGCCGCACTCGAATCGAAACTCGACGGGCCCCCAGACGAGGATGGGGAAGCGGAGACGGCGGAATCGGACACAGCGGGGGAGGAAGAAGAAGACGACGAAGACGACGAAGAAGACGACGAGGGCGACTCCACCAGCCGCCGCGAGGAAGATCCTCGCCTGGGCAGCAGGGAGAACTTCTGGGGCAGCTAATCAAGCGAGAGTGGCCTGACCCGGGTGGCTTTTTGGCACGGGCCCCGAAAGTGGGCACGATGGAAGCGGAGGTACCGGATGTCGCCGCCATGCTGGACCGGGCGGGTTTCGACCCGGCAGAAAGCGTGTTGACCCGGCGACAGGCCGAGGTGCTCGCACTCAGGGAGCAGGGGTACGCCCAGGCCGATATTGCCTCGGAACTGGGCACCTCCAGGGCAAACGTCTCGAAAGTCGAGTCGAGTGCGCGGGATAACATCTCAAAAGCCAGGGAAACGGTGGCGTTCGCCGAAACCCTCCAGGCTCCGGTTCAAATCAGCATCGAGCCGGGAGCCGATCTCTACGAGGTCCCGGATCGCGTGTACGCGGGCTGTGACGATGCCGGCGTGAAAGTACCGTATTCCGCTCCCGAGGTGATGAAACTCGTCAGCGACGCCTCCGGAGACGCGATCGCCGGCCGGGAAGTCAAACAACATATCCTCGTGGGCGTGACGAGCGACGGCACGATGCGGGTTCGCGTCCAACCCGAGGAGTGATTGATTCTCTCCCCTCGCCTTTCTCTTCCTTACCAGGTCTCGACGGTTCCGTCCGCGATGTCCTCGAGACATGACTCACAGTCGGGGTCCCTGGCCTCGAAACAAGAGGGTTTGCCAGCAGTCACGGTGACGGCCCGCCGTTCGGCGTATCGGCGACAGACGATTCTGACTTTTCCAGAGTCGTCCTGTGGAAGGCTCCCTTCGATGCGACCGCCGGAGAACTGCTCGCCAACCGCCCCAACCGTGCGGCCCGCCTTCCGGGCCGCGTTTCGGAGCCACGTCCCAAGATCCGCCATAGCCGTGCTACCGGCCCGAGCGGTTTCAAGGTCTCGCCCGGTGGGGAGGTTTAAGAACAAACGCGGACAACCGTTTACCGTCTCCCGCCCAGTCCCGGAGACTGACCCATCAAGAGCGATATACAGGCTGCG
>CAZJZA010000020.1:0-13105 GCA_964550355.1 uncultured Halobacteriales archaeon | reverse complement strand
TTCGGCCATGAACGTGACGAATTGCTCCCGGTTGGTGAGGGTCCGGTCGCCGCGTTCCTGGGTGAACTCGGGTGCGAGTATCCCCCGGAGGGCCTCCCAATCGCCGGCGTCGATTGCCCGGTAGTATTCGCGGGCAAGGGCGGGACCGTCACCGGCGGGAACCCCGTCGGATTCGTCCATATCCACACTCGGTCCCCCAGGGCCAAAAGTCGGCTGCCCGGAAGGTGGTTCGACGGACGGTCGCATCGATCGGGATGGGAGATGTGTCGGTCAAGATGGCAGTCGCGTCGGTCGGGACGTTTTTGGCCCAGCGCCGTCTACGACAGATGTGGACCTGCACGTTCGCTACGAGGGCGACGACGACCCCCAGAAGTGCACGGCGAAGAAACTCGAGCGGTTCGACCTCGCCACGCTGCACGCGACCGACCGGGCTGTCCCCTATGGCCTCGTCCTCGACCCCTTTGCGGACAAGGCGCTCTCCCCCGCCGATCGGGACCGGACGGATATCCTCGTCGGGATGGACAGTTCCTGGGAGTCGGCCTCCGCCGAGCAGTTCGCCATCGATGGCATCCATCGGGCCCTCCCTTTCCTGCTTGCCGGCAATCCCGTGAATTACGGGAATCCCTATCAGTTGACGACCGTCGAGGCCTTCGCAGGCGCGCTCGTGATTCTGGGCGAACGCGAGCAGGCCGAATTCCTTCTCTCGAAGTTCCGATGGGGCCAAACGTTTCTCGACCTCAACGAGGAACCGCTCGAGCGGTACGCCGACTGTGCGGACTCAGGGGAGGTCGTCGCCGTGCAAAACGAGTACCTCGACCGCTGAACGCGGTCTGGGCCGCCGAGTCGAACATCTTTTAGCCTTCCTCGAAAAAAGAGAGGATATGACACAGCACCTTTCCATCGAGGACCGACTCCTTGGCACCCAGGTTTGTATGCGCTGTAACGCCCGAAACCCGGAGCGGGCCGAACGCTGTCGCAAGTGCGGCTACGGCAATCTCCGACCGAAGGCGAAAGAGCGCCGCGCAACCTGATCGGCCCCTTATTTTCACTGGTTCAGTCCTCCCAATTTCACCTGATTAGCCCTCGACATCACTGGTTCAGTCCTCCCAATTTTACCTGATCAGCCCTCGACATCACTGGTTCAGTCCTCCCAATTTTACCTGATCAGCCCTCCCACTCGTCCTCGAGGACCGCATAGCGGTGTACGTCGATGTACTCGCCGTGCATGTAGACTGCCTCGCGGTGGACGGCTTCGTGTTCGAATCCGAGTGTCTCCCAGAGTTTCTGGGAGGCTTCGTTGCCCTCGAAAACCCGTGCCTCGATCCGGTGAATGCGGAGGGTGGAAAACGCATACGAGATGAGCAGTTCGCTCGCCTCGCTGCCATAGTTCCGGCCCCAATCTGCCTCCTGGATCCAGATCCCGATCTCGGCGTTCCCGTCCGGGCTGTCGATTGGCCCCAGGCCGACGGTGCCGGCTGGACCGTCTGACCCGACGATGAGCAGATTCACCCGCTCGTCGCTCATCACCTGTTCTTCGAACCATTCTTTTTCCTGGTTTTTGTTGATCGGGGTCCGGACGGTCAGGTGCTGGCGGACGGCGGGGTTGTTTATCGCCTCCTGCAGGAAGGGCAGATCCGACTCCTCGATCGTGTGGAGGTCGATCCATTTTCCCGAGAGGAAAAGTGGTCCGGGCATGAAGCCATCTCCCGCGGATGGCGCAAAAACCTTTTGGCAGTATGACACGCTTCACGCGTCGGGATATTTCGGTTCGCCCCGGGCAGCGCGGGTTCGGGCCCGCTCGATGACACTTCTGACGTCCCCTTCGTAACTGGGCCCGTGGCCCGGATAGAGCGTCTCGACGGTCGGAGGGAGCCGGTCGAGCAGTCGATCGAGACTCGATACGAGGGTGTCCCGATCCCCGCCGGGAAGATCGGTTCGGCCGAAGCTCCCGTCCTCGAATGCGGCGTCGCTGTAAACGACGATGTCGCCGGTGAACACGACCGACTCGCCGACGAAGACGAGGTGGTCCGGCGCATGGCCGGGGGTCGCGACCGCTTCGAATGGCTCTTTACCGATCAACACCCGGTCGCCGTCTTCGAGTTGGATGGCGTCGCCGTTCGGATCGGCGGCATACACCACCGGGTCGAAGGCTCCTCGAACCGCCCCGAGCTGGTCGACGTGGTCCGCATGACGGTGGGTGAGGACAACGGTGTCAAGAGTTGAGACCCGGGAAGCGATAGCGTCTGTAATCCCGCCCATCGCCCCGGCGTCCACGAGGGTGGTTTCGCTTCCCCGAACGAGATACACGTTTGCGGTGAAGGTCTCGGCCGCCTCGGTGAGGCAGGCAATTTCCATACTCATGTGACGGAACGATGGGTGATGAGCGTGGGGATCGTGGGCGTCTCCTGGCACGGCGGGTCCTTTTTGTATCGTGGCCCTGTACAATTATGTACAATGGGATTTGGAAGTTACGACGAATCGGAACAGGGACGACAGGAACTCGACTCCGAGGACCTCGACGAGGACGAGGGGGTCGCCACATCCGAAACCGATCACGAGGGCAAAGTCGACTTCGAAATCGGGGCATCGAACGACGAACTGCTCGACAAACTCGAAGACATCAAGGAGTAAGGCCGTGAAAGACGGCGTCCGGGCCCTGGGCGTCGCCGAATCATACCAGGGGAACACGTCGATTTTGGGGGGCGCGGTCGTCACCGCCGCGCGAGTGGTGGACGGGTTCGCATTCGAGACCTGCCGCGTCGGTGGACTGGATGCCACGGCGGCTGTTCGATCACTTTATGACACCCTCGATCGCGAGGATATTCACTATCTTTTCGTCGCCGGGATCGCCCCGGCCTGGTTCAATATATTCGATCTGGAAACGATTCACGAGGCGACCGAGCGGCCGGTTCTTTCGGTCTCCTTCGAGGAAAGTCCAGGACTCGAAGAACCGCTTCGAGCGGCCTTTTCGGGGACCGACCTGGCGCGTCGACTCGACCGCTACGACTCTCTGCCTCCGCGCGAGCCTGTTACCGTAAACGACGAGACCCGCTTTGTCCGGAGCGTCGGCCTCTCAGAGCCGCCGGAGCGGGTCGTTTCGGCGTTTACCCCCGTTGGTGGGCGCCCAGAACCCCTACGTGTCGCCCGTCTCGCGGCTCGGGGCGTCGACCGGTTGGTCACTCACGCCGAGGACGAGCCCGGTGTGGACGACACAGAATCCGGACGTTGATTGTGGTCCCGCCCTTCCGACACCCATGGACGAGTCGACGCCGATTGATGTCGAAAACTGCACGCGATGTCCGGCACTCGTTGACTCCCGAAGCCAGATAGTAAATGGCGTCGGACCGGCGGATGCGGACCTCGTATTCGTGGGCGAGGGACCCGGCGAAAAGGAGGATCGGGAGGGCGAACCGTTCGTGGGGCGAAGCGGCGAACTCCTCGATCAGGTGCTCGAGGAACACGGGTTTGATCGTAAAACCGTTCGTATCACGAACGCCGTCAAGTGTCGCCCGCCGGACAATCGAGATCCGACCGGTGAGGAATTAACGAACTGCCGATCGCATCTGGAACGTGAAATCCGGGGGGTCGATCCGGTCGCGATCGTGACGCTCGGGAAGGTCCCCTCGGAGCACTTACTCGACCGGTCGGTCGCGGTGACCGCCGAGGCGGGAACCGTAGAGAAGGTTTCCATCGGCGAGTCGACCTACCGGGTGCTGATCGGTCTCCACCCGGCCGCGACCCTGTACGACCCGAGTACGCGAGACAGGTTCGAAGCAGTCATCGCCGAGGCAGCGACGCTCGTCGAGCGGTAGCAGGCGGTCTTGCACCAAAACGAAGGGTCTTTTCGCCGAGCCCCGATACACTGGATATGGACACATCCACGGGGGGCCAGTCACCGGCGGCCGACGTCGTGGTTCTCGATTACGGCCTGGGGAATCTGCGCAGTGCTACCCGGGGCCTGGAGCGGGCGGGCGCCTCGGTGACTATTGTGGAGGATCCGGCGGCCATCTGGGACGCCGATGGAATCATTCTGCCGGGTGTCGGCGCGTTCGGCGACGGGATGGAGAACGCAGGGCCGTTTCGCGAGGACCTTATCGAAGCCGCCGCCGCGGGCCGTCCGATACTCGGCATCTGTCTCGGGATGCAGATGCTCCTGACGACGAGTGAGGAGGCCGACCGCGCCGGACAGGGGGACGTGCAGGGCCTGGACCTCGTTCCCGGCCGGAACGTGAAGTTCCGGGGCGATCTGAAAATCCCGCACATGGGCTGGAATCAGCTCGACGTCGAGCGCTCTCACCCGGTCGTTGAAGGTATCGACGGGGAGTACGCCTACTTCGTTCACTCCTACTACGGGGAACCCGAAAACGACGAGTCGATTCTCGCGACGACCGAGTATGGCGTCGAATTCCCGGCGGTCATCGCGAACGAGGCGGGCAACGTCGTCGGCACGCAGTTCCACCCGGAGAAAAGCGGCGAGACCGGCCTTCGCCTGTTGCAGAACTTCGTCTCTTTTATCGCGGACTAGTCGGTTTTTCGCGACCGACTGACCGGTCTCAGATGAACTCGCGGACGTCGGCGTACCACATGTCGTGGTGATCGACGGCGTCGATCCGCTCCGCGATCGCGACGGCGATCGCATGCCAGCACAGGTCTGTCGGATCCTCGTCGTCGAGGTTGTAGGTGGCGTCCTCGCAGGTGCAGCCGTCGTCCTCGACGATGTACTCGTCGCCGTGCCCGACCACGACGGTGAAGTCCCGATATTTTTTCACTCGCGACTCGGTGACCGCCTCGATTGCGCGCTGGCCCCGGTCCCCGTGGGTTTCGAGGATCGCGTTGGTGATTTCGGGGGTCAACTCGCCAGCGTCCGCGAGTGCAGTTCGCCAGTCGGCGTCCGGATCCACATGGGCCCTTCGACCCCGGGAATGAAAGCCTGTGGGTTGGGCCCGGGTGGCTTTTCTCCCCGACGCCCCCAGAAAGGGTATGAAGCATACGGAGGGCCGGGTCACCGTCACGGCCCCGGAGCAAGCCGAGGCGGGACGGTCGGAAGCGGTCTTTTTCAACACCGCACAGGAACTCAACCGGGACCTGACGATCGCCGCCTTGGGAGCCTACCGGGAGCGAGAACCCCGAGCCGCCACCTATCTCGACGCGATGGCTGCAAGCGGCATTCGTGGGGTCCGGGCGGCGGCCGACGACTGGGATGTGACACTCGCCGACGTCGACGAATCCGCGGTCGAGTTGGCCCGGAAGAACCTCGATCGCAACGACCTCGACGGAACCGTTCACCTCCGGGATGCGAACGCGCTCTTGCAGGACCGCGAGACGCTCTTCGACGTGGTGGATCTGGATCCGTTCGGCTCGCCCATCCCGTTTGCCGACGCCGCGTTTGCCAACACCCGTAACCTCGTCGCGGTGACGGCGACGGACACGGCACCGCTGTGTGGAGCCCACTTCGAGAGCGGGGTGCGGCGGTACAGTGCAGTCCCCCGGAATACCGACTATCACCCCGAGATGGGTCTTCGGATCCTTCTCTCCGCGCTCGCTCGGACGGCGGCCCGGTACGATGTCGGGGTCAGGCCGATTCTGAGCCACGTTTCGGACCACTACGTCCGCACCTATCTCGAGCTCTCCCATCGAGCGACCGACGCGAACGCCGCCGTCGACCAGTTGGGCTCGGTCCATCACTGCAGAAATTGCCTGCATCGCGAGGCCGAATCGGGGCTGATTCCGCATCCCCCCGAAACGTGCCCCTTCTGTGGGAGTGAGGCCGTCGTGACCGCTGGCCCGCTCTGGCTCGGGCCGACTCACGATGTCGCCTTTGTCGACGCGACGATCGAGGCCCTCGACGGATCGATGGGGACGGAAACCCGCGCTGAACGCCTGCTGAGCCGGCTTCGGGGAGAACTCCATACGCCCACGCATTACGACCAGCACGTGCTTTATCGTCAGTGGGGCGAGCCGGCGATTGGCATGAACGAGTTTCTCGACACACTTCGGGAGGCCGGTCACACAGCCTCCAGGACTCACTATGGTGGCACCACGTTCAAGACCGACGCGAGTCGGGCGGAAATTGGGGCGGCGATGGGCTTTGAGTGACCCCTTGTGCCGACCCTCGCCCCAGACACTGTGATTTGTGACCCCTCCAAAACCGAAGCGATCGACCGGGCGCGGTCACGGACTATTTGACCTGTCCCGCCGAATATGACTGTGTGTCCCGGGATCGAGACCTGCAAACCGTGCTTCGGGCCGTCTACGCGATCATCCGACAGAGTCAGCTCACCTTTCTCGCCGCGGCTATCGCGTACTACGCCTTCGTCTCGATCATTCCGCTGGCGCTCCTCGGCCTCGCCCTCGGCCAGCTGTTCGGAGCCGATCGCCTCGCCCCGCTTTTGGCCGGGGCCGACCAATTCCTGACGCCCGAAGCGCTTGACATCGTCGGCCACTCCCTTGCGGACAGCACGGCCCAGGGCGGGGCGACGATCATCAGTCTCGGGTTTCTCGCCTGGTCCGCGACCAAGGTCTTTCGCGGGCTGGACGTGGCCTTCTCGCAGGTTTATGGTGTAAGCGAGGTCGAATCCCTGCCGTCGAAGCTCCTCGATGCGGCAATCGTCCTCCTCGGAATCCCGGTTGCGCTGGCCGCAGGGGCCGCGCTTGGCGTGATCCTCCCGCTTTTCGATTGGCTCCCGCTGGCGGGGGTCACGAGCCGGCTGGCCCTCCTCGCAGTCCTGAGCGTCGTCTTTTTCCCGATGTATTACCGCTTCCCGGACGTCGAGGTGAGCGTTCGAGAGGCGATTCCCGGGACGGTCGTGGCTGCGGCCGGATGGGCCCTGTTGGCCACGGGCTTTTCGTTCTACACGACTTATGTCACCGACTTTCAACTCTACGGGATCCTGGGTGCTGCCTTGCTGCTCGTGACCTGGCTCTATCTCGGGGGGATTATTATCATGGTGGGCGCAGTAGTGAACACCGTGTTGGCCGGAAGCCCCAACGACGTGCGACCGGATGGCGGCGAGCAAAGCGAGTCCGAGAGCGATCGCCGCGAGCCCGCCCCCGACATCGGCGAACTTGGACGGGAAGTCGACCGGCTGCGCACCGAACTGGACGAGAAGACCGTCAGTCGTACGTCGCTCGAATCGGAGTTAAAAGCCTACGTCCGCAATCGACAGCGCGAGGGCAAGGCCACCGGCTGGGGCCCATATCTCGTGTTGCTCTACGGGACGATTATGACTCTGGGGGCGTTTTACTGGCTTTCAGGCGGGTGGGCCATTCTGGCAATGATTGTCGTGTGGCTCTCTACACTCGGGCTGTACGTTCAACTCGTCATTTTCGGCCTCGGGCTGCAAGCGGCCTCGGTCCCCGGCCGATTGCTCGATACGGTTCGTAACTGGCGATCATGAGGGATCTGGGTCTGACACAGGTGCTTTCCCCCCTGGTCTCTGAACCGGTCGTTTCACTCTTGATCCTGGTGACGGCACTCGGCGCGCCGAAATTCATCGCTGTCGCTTCGACGGCCGGATCGATCGCCGGCGTCGGCACAGGCCGGATCGAAGTGGCCCGGGCCCGACGCTTCCTGGTGGCCGTTGCGCTCACGCTCTCGGTCTCGATTCTCCTCAAACACGGACTCGCGATGCCCAGGCCACCGGAGGCGTTGATGGCGATTCCGGAGGACGGATACGGGTTCCCGAGCGGCCACGCGACGGCCTCGGCCGGACTCGCGACCGCCTTCGTCGGCGTCGCCCGGCGAAACGGCTACTGGCCGGTTGTTCTAGGAGGCGCGTTCGTCTCGATCATCGCCGCGACACGGGTGCTCCTCGGGGTGCACTATCTGCTGGACGTCCTCGCGGGCATCGTCCTCGGCGTGCTCGTCGCGAGCATCGGATTGTGCGCCGACCGGATCCGACCACGATTGACACTCGCGGCGACAGCCGGGATTGTTATCGTCGCCATGCCGGTCTGGGCGTTCCTGTAGGCGAATCCGTCCTGTCAGTCGGTTAGCTGGTCGACGAACTCCACCCACCGGCGGGTTCCTTCGACGTACTCCTCGTGAGTCCGTTGTCCGAGGTCGGTTTCCGCGAGATTGCCGAGTGCCGTGAGCGCTCGATCGAGTCCCAAGATTGTTCGGGCGAGATTCGTCGCCTCGGACTCGGTGAGCGGGGCAGACGCCAGCCGCTTCCGTCGTCGCTCCCGCTCTTCTTTGAGCGTCTTCCGGACAGTTCGGACCGACTCCCGTTTCTCGGGGGGGACCGATCCCTGGGATTTGGTTTCCACGACGAACGCCCGCAGGTCGAAGGGCTCTCCCCCGATGGTCACCGTCTCCGGAATCTGTTGGCCGATCGTGGCAGACCGCCTGCTGACGCGTTCGAGCAGCTCGACCCGTCTCTCCTCGGAGACCTGCGTTTCGTCCTCCCCACCCATACGAAACTGTACACGGTGGGCCAAGGCAGGTGTTTCGGTCCGAAAACGGGGACTGCGGGGAACGGTGGCCGTCTCAGACGTTGAAGTCGGGCCGGGTGGACCTTGAAGACCGGCCGGATAGACGGGTGAAAACGGGCCGTGTGGACAGTGAAAACGGGCCGTGTGTTCAGAACTTCTCGAGGTACCGGTCGAGTTCCCACTCCGTGACTTCGAGGTTGTACTCCGCGGATTCCTGGCGCTTTGCCTCCATGAACTTCTCGGTCACGTGGGGTCCGAGGGCCTCCTTTACGACTTCGTCCGCTTCGAGTGCATCCACGGCCTCAGCGAGGTTCTCGGGGAGTGTATCGATGCCGTACTCCTCGCGGGTGTCCTCGTCGAACTTGTAGATGTTCTCCCGAACCGGCTTGGGTGGCTCGATCTCCTCTTCCATCCCCTCTAGGCCGGCGTGAAGCATGACTGCGATGGCGAGATAGGGATTCGAGGATGGGTCCGGGGAGCGGAGTTCGATCCGCGAGGCCGCCGGGTGGCGGGCCGCCGGGATCCGAACCAGCGCCGTGCGGTTGACGCCACTCCACGCGATATAGACCGGGGCTTCATAGCCCGGCACGAGGCGCTTGTAGGAATTCACGGTGGGGTTGGCGATGGCCGTGATCGCCGGGGCGTGTTCGAGGATGCCCCCGAGGAAGTGTTTGGCGAGCGGCGAGAGGCCGAACTCGTCCTCGCCGTCGTGGAAGACGTTCTCGCCGTCCTCGGTGAAAAGCGAGAGGTGGGTGTGCATGCCGCTGCCGTTGACCTTCGCGATGGGCTTGGGCATGAACGTCGCGTGGAGATCGTGGAGTTCGGCGGTGGCCCGAACCACCGACCGGAACGTGGCGATGTTGTCCGCGGTCGTCAGCGCGTCGTCGTACTTGAAGTCGATCTCGTGCTGGCCGGCGGCGACCTCGTGGTGGCTGGCCTCGGTCTCGAACCCCATCTCTTCGAGGTTGAAGATGATCTCACGGCGGAGGTCGGAGGCGAGGTCCTTCGGGCCGAGGTCGAAGTACCCGCCCGCGTCGTGGGTCGTCGTCGTGGCCCGGCCGTTGCCGTTCTTCTCGAAGACGAAGAACTCGGGCTCGGGGCCGACGTTGAGCGTATAGCCCATGTCTTCGGCGCGGGCGATGGCTCGTTTGAGGACCGTCCGCGGGTCGCCCTCGAAGGGTTCGCCGGTCGTGGTGTCGATGACGTCACAGATGAGGCGTGCGGCCTCCCCACTGTCCTTGTCCCGCCAGGGGATCACCGCAAACGTTTCGGGATCGGGTTCCAGGCGCATGTCCGACTCTTGAATGCGCACGAAGCCCTCGATGGACGATCCATCGAAGTAAATCCCCTCGGTCAGGGCCTTTTCGGCCTGACTCGCGGGAATCGAGACGTGTTTGACCGTCCCCAGGATGTCCGTGAACTGCAAGCGCAGAAATTCGATGCCCTCCTCGTCGATCCGGTCGAGAACTGCCTGTTCCTCGGCGGTAAGCCCGCCGTCAGGGTGGGATGTTCCGGTTGTCATTTTGTTCGACATCCAACTCCAATACGGGATGTTTTAAAGCCCTAACGGTTGACTCAATCGGTATTATTTCGTGAAAAACTGAACGATCGTAAACTTCTAATCCCCAGCGCCCGCCGTTTCCCGTATGGCCTACAAGAACCTCGATGCAGAACTCATCAACGAGCTCTTAGCAGACGGCCGGGCGAGCCTGCGCAGCGTGGGCGAATCCCTCGGCGTCTCGGTGACCACCGTGTCGAATCACTTGCAGGACCTCGAGGCGGCCGGCACGATCAAAGGCTTCGTTCCGGTCGTGGATTACGACACGCTCGGCTACGACGTCACCGCAATCTTGCAGCTCAAAGTAGAGGGGGAAGCTTTGCCCGAGATCACCGACCGGCTGAAGGCGATGGACCGGATGATCACCGTCTATGAGGTGACCGGCGAGTTCGACATCATCGCCGTGGGCAAATTCGAGGACACTGACTCGATGGACGACATTATCAAGGAACTGCTGGCAGCGCGGGACATCAAGGAGAGCAATACCAGTGTGGTACTTTCGTCTCCGGTGGAATGTGAGCAGTTCCCGCTGCCGGTCGAAAGTGAGTAGGGAGCTGGTGGGTTTTCTGGGGCTGTCTTCCTCGGAGTAATTTGCGGTCAAAATCCGCATTTGATTCGGGCCGTCTGTGTCGGCTCGTGGTGGGCGAAGAGGGTGTATGAGCCGATTGCGGGCCGTGAAGTGCCCGTTCGTCTGTTCGGAGAGACTTGTTTCGCCCGTTTCTCCCTCTAGGGAAGGATGTTACGAGACAAACGTTCTGGCTCGTCTGGGATTGGTGTGAGAACTGATAATTACTAATGCTTCTTGCTGAATATGGACCGTCTATTCAGCAACTCCTTCGATGTCCGTAAACTCGAAACGTGCTCCACCATCTGGCCCTTCAGTCAGCTTCAAATCCCAGCCATGGGCCTCGGCGATTCGTTTGACAATTGCTAACCCAAAGCCAGTTCCGTCAGGACTGGCTGAGTAGCCTGGCTCGAACACTGAATCGCGTTCGTCTCCAGCGATTCCAGGCCCGTCATCTTCCACGAAGAACCCATCAGGGAGTGCTCCCACTCGCACGGTCACGTCTTCCCCACCATGCTCAACCGCATTGTGGATGAGATTCTCCAGCAGTTGCCGAAGCCGACTCCGGTCTGCCTGTATCGTCGAATCGAGATCAGCAGCAAGTGTCGCGCTAGCTGTCTCGACATTGTCCCAACAAGTCTCGACAAGACTGGCAACTTCGACAGGCTGTGTATCGCTCACCTGCTTGCCTTCTCGTGCAAGTGTTAGCATATCCTCAATCAAGTCGAAACTTCGTTCGATACTCCTCGCGGCGACATCCAGATCATCGCTCTCATACTCTTCTTGAGCGAGAGCTATCCGACCTTTGGCGACGTTCAACGGGTTTCGAAGGTCATGGGAAACGACACTGGCGAACTCGTCGAGGCGCTCGTTCTGCCGTTTGAGTTCCTGGATCTGCTCCTCCTCAGTAATATCCAGATACATCGCATGTGTGCCAATGACATCGCCGTCTCGGTTTCTACGGGGAGACGCCCGAAGGACAGTCAGAATCTCGTCCCCTTCACGAGTAACCAACCGCCGCTGTTCACGGATAAAATCGCCTTCCAGCGCCCGCAGATATCCATCTTCATCGACAAGCTTCATCCTCGATGTTTCTGTATAGTATTCAGATAAGGGCATCCCACGGAGTTCATCAACGGGGTATCCCAGGCGATCCGCGAAGGTGCGGTTACAGTCCTCGATGATTGGTTCGCCATCCTCGGAACAGGTCTGGACCACCATGACAGGAGCTTCTTCGAACAGTGTCCGGTACTGCTCTGCATACTTCCGTTGGAGTTCCACCCGGTGGTAGGACTGCGAAATGATTTCTCCGAGTTCCGAGAGTAACTGTCGTTCGCGTTCGCCGAATGCTTGTGTCCGATCTGCATACACGTTCAATACTCCGTACAAGGTATTATCGAACAGAAGCGGGACGGCAGCACTCGATTTATACCCATGTTCAAAGGCGTACTCCCGCCACGGCTCATATCGCGGATCATCTGGAATGTTTTGCATGACGGATACCTCGCCGCTCCGGACTGCCGTTCCTGTTGGACCCTGGCCCGTCGCAGTTTCATCCGTCGTAATTTCGATTTTTTCTAGATATTCCTCACCGACGCCCGCAGCACTGCGGGGTTCAACGGTCTCCGATTGATGGTCGTGTTCGCCAATCCAAGCAAACACATATGGCTCCGAATTGCCCATCACCTCACAGACATTCTGATCTATTTCTGCTGTTGAGGAGGCATCAACCAGCTCCCGATTGAGATTCCGGATGACAGTATTAATCCGTTCAAGTTCTTTTCGGTCGGTTATCTCCGCAAATTGGCAATGGGTGCGAATAAACGATCCGTCTTCGTCGTATTCGACCGTTCCATCATATAAGACGATAATAATTTCGCCATCGGCACACTGCATTTCGAATTCGATGTTTGAGACACCTCCAGCAGATTTGAACTCTGGAAATCGAGACTCGAATTTGTCAACGGAGTCATTGGCGAGAAACTCGCCGAACCAGCGACCCTCCACTTCGTCCCGATCATATCCCAAGATATCGAGCCAGGCCTCATTGACGGTGAGAATTTCTCCGTCACTATTGAGCGATTGATACGGGTGCGGTGCAAATTCTTGGACGGCCTCAGTAGACAAGAAGGGAGTAACCGTGTCGGCATCTTCATCCGGAGTCTCGCCCATATGCAATTATTGGTGAGCCAGCCAAAAAGAGGTACGGGAGAATAGTGGGGACCGGACGCTCAATAGTTCTGAATAGCGTGTTAAAATCGGTTCACTGCTTCTCTCTTTTCTACCGGACTGAGGTTGTCATTCAATGCTGAATTCGAGCTACGAGTTCAGCACGGCTTTGATAAAATATCACAAAAAAGAGCCAGAAACACCGCTATCGCGATCGGCTCTCAAACATAATTACTTCGGACAAAAACCCACATCGTCGAGTGCAGAATGAAGTCGTTTCGGAAGCATACCCGCGCCGAGCGGTTCGACAGAACCCGAGGCGCGGGTTTCCCCGCGTTCTCGCGGCCGCGCCCGCGGACTACCGCGCGGCCGAAGGCCGC
>CAZJZA010000019.1:0-13466 GCA_964550355.1 uncultured Halobacteriales archaeon | reverse complement strand
GTCCATCGGACGGTGAACATGGTTGTCTCTGCATCCCCAACGCCATACGGTATGGTGAGCCGGAGTTCGCGAGGATCGAGTCTGTCATCGATTGCGCCCGAGGCCATCGGCTCGATGGAACAGAACGCATCTCGAAACGCGTCGAGCTTCGTCACGTCGATCGCGCCTCGAAGCGCGTGTGATTCCTGGTCTCCGCTGTCGAATTGCATCAAACAGCCTCTGTGACTCCAGTGGCGTCTTCGACCGCACTGAGCGCGAGTGCCACCTCGGCGAATGCGAGGTTCCGTCGCGTCGTTCGCCACTCCAGTAGCGTCTCCCTATCGATATCCGCGTGGGCTCGGACCGCCTCGTCGGGCGAGTTCGCCCCGAACCGATCACCGTACGCTCGAAGCGTCTCGCGCATTTCCAGGACGCGAGTCGAGATCGTCTCGATGTCCGTTTCCTCACGGATACGCCGAGCCTGTTCGAGGGCGAGGGAGTCTTTCGCCCGCCGATATAGCGTCCCCTTCGAGTCTGGCGACGCGGTCTCCGCCACGTAGCCGTGTTCGGAAAGCGAGCGAAGGTGCTTGCGAGCCGTCTGCTCCGATGTGAGGGCCTTCTCGGCGACGGTCACCGCACTCATGGGTTCGTACGCCGTGCGCATCACGGACCGAACGCGGTCGAAGGGACTGGTATCTCGCTTCCAGTCCTCCTCGACTCGCTCGTTTACGTCGTCGAACGCCGGGGCGGGTTCTGGCATCGGGTTAGCGTACGAAACGTAAGAATATCACTCTTTGGGATGATATTCTTACTTTGTGGGGTGCTGAGGTTTCTTTAGTTCCAAAATTGGTAGCGGACCCGGCGGTTTTTTGCAAGCGGACTAAGTCTATGCAGGTATGACTATCCTGGTTACTGGTGGAGCCGGATTTATCGGTGGACATCTCGCCGAGCGGTTTCTACGGGACGGCCATGACGTGACCGTCCTCGACAGTATGCACCCGTACTACGATCTCCGGATCAAGGAGCATACATTGGATCTCCACCGGGAGATCGCTGACCAGTTTGGTCAGGAGTACGAATTCGTGAAGGGGGATGTCAGGGACGCTGAACTCGTCGAAGAGTTGGTCCGAAATGCCGACTACATCTATCATCAGGCAGCCAGAGCAGGCGTCCGTGACAGTGTCGCCGAACCACGGATATACGATGAGGTGAACGTTGACGGGACGCTAAACGTTCTCGATGCCGCTCGTGATAGCGACGTGGAACGAGTCGTGGTCGCCTCCTCTTCATCAGTCTATGGTGGGCGAGAGGAGTATCTCCCCTTCTCGGAAGCCGATCCGACGCTGCCAGTCAGTCCGTATGGAGCCTCGAAGCTCGCGGCCGAGCGGTACGTGAGTGCCTATTACGAAGTATACGACCTGCCGACAGTCTCCCTCAGATATTTCACGGTGTACGGGCCCCGGATGCGGCCCAACATGGCCATCTCGAATTTCGTCTCCCGATGTGCTAACGATGAATCACCAGTCGTGTATGGGGATGGCAGTCAAACCCGCGATTTCACTTATATTGTGGATATCGTCGATGCGAACGTGGAATTGCTCACGACAGATACAGCCGATGGCGAGACGATGAATATCGGCTCCTCGGATAATATCGCCATTCAGACACTGGCCGAGGAGGTTCGCGATCAGTTGGCGCCCGAAGCGGACATCGAATATGCCGATCGGTACGAGGCCGATGCCGATCACACCCATGCCGATATCTCAAAGGCAAGGGAGTTGATTGATTATGAGCCCGAGCATACCATTCGAGAAGGTGTCGAGAAATTCATCGAGTGGTATCAGGCGAATCGGGATTGGTACGAGCCCCTGGTATTGGCCTCCTGATTAGTATCCCAACACTGAGCAAACCGGAGGTTTGCGACGTACGCAAATCTTCGATTTGCTTGACTTGGGAATCCTCGTCCTCGAAAACGCGAAGCGTTTTCGGGTGCAACGAGACGCTTTGCGTCTCGTCATGCCCCTTCAGGGCGGAGGAGGATGTCAACGCGTGGAACTATCATACATCTCTTCGAATGCATGTTCGCCACGGATCAATTCGTCGACGCCGTCGGTGAGGGTCACCTCACCAAATACGGTCGCTCGATAGTACGTGTAGAGGCCGTTCTGATCTCGCTCCGTCCGCTGGCGCTTTTCCACAAGACCCACGTCAACAAGCTTGTTGAGGTGGTAATGAAGTGTGCTGTCATCAATTTCGAGTGCTTCTTCGAGTTCTTTCGGACTCATTTCATCGCTATGGACGAGCCGATAGAGGATTTCATATCTGGTGCGGTGGCCGACAGCAGCGTGCATTTCGAGATACTCGTCGAGACTGAGGACGCTCTCCTCAGGCAACAAGTCTGCCGGATCGTCCGGGATGTCGTCGGCCGCCGACTGCGGTTGATTTGTTGCCATCGTGTGTTAGTTATGCGTTTGATGGGCTTAGTCGTTGTTAAGCCAGTGTTTTTCAAAAACACCGGGTTTTATCTGTCTGGCTGTGGTGAATTTACAGTCATGAGTGCGAAGATTTCGCGGGAGCTGGTAGCTGATCGGCTTGGACGCGTGAAGTATGATCGTTTTCTCTTTTACTTAATGGGTCCTTACAAGTCATTCAACCTCAACTATGTGCTCAGTGAGGAGGAACGTCGCGAGATAGAAATTGACGATCTCCCCGGACCCCTTCGCCGACTCTTTCAGAACAAGGAGGACATTGATGCAGCGCAGGCTCACTTGCGACGGGTACAAGGGGAACTTCGAACCGACCCGGGAGTGAACGCGTTTCTCGCGATCGATGTCGAAATCGACACAGAGGATATAGACGCTGTTACACAGAGCATCGAGTACGCCCGGTGTAGCAACGCAACCACGTTCGTCGTGCCGTTTCTCGGTCACAATTTCGGTATCGGCGAAGAGGCCGGCAGTATCCTCGAAAAACTCGGGGATACACACGATGAACGCCTAATTTTCATCCACGAAGCTGCTGTGACAAGTGCGATGATTCGATCAGCCTCAGTCCGGTGGGATTTGCGGATTGAAACGTACGAAACAGAGGCCGAACTCGTAAGCAAACTACGGCAGTTTGCTGGCGGAATTATGCATCGCGAACGACGTGGGGACCTTGAGAGGCAGGACTGACATTCTCCCTCGACTGCGATAGATATTTCTCTGTGTGGGATCCCCCGTGGCTTTAGCCGTGATAGGAATTTAATTTCAAGGTTTCAGGCCCAAGGAGACGTGAATTGCGTCGTCAACGTCGTCTATCAGGGAGTCCGAGAGTCCCCCGTACTTCTTCGTTATCCGTTCGCTGATGTCGACTGTTCGGAGCTGGTCAAGTTGGACGTGCGAGTCCGTCTCCAGTCCGTTCATCGACCCAGGAAGGTTCACGTGGAAGGGATACCCGGTGTGGCCTTTCGAGATCGGCGCGATGATGGCTGTCTGAGCATGCTTGTTCCCCATATCGTTTTGCACAACGACCGATCGCCGGGATTTGTAGATTTCGCTCCCGCGTGTATCGTCAACCTGATTCTCCCCGAGTTCGACTCTCACAAATCACCCCAGTTGTAACATTATCCGAAACTCTATTAAATACAAGTTTCGTATTACGTTACATAATGCTACGGAGTATCGAACTCGAGGTCCTCGCCGCGGTCGAACGTGGTGATACGATCTCCGAACTCGCCACGAAGCTCGACCACAGCGAGAGCTATCTCTCCCGTGTGGTTGCAGACCTTGTGGAGAAAGGCCTGGTCCGTACGGAGCGAGACGGTCGCTGGAAGCGGATCGTTCTCTCTGAGGCCCGAGTCGTCGAAATCTACCAGGATCTCGTCCGCCAACACTCTCACATTGACTTCCCTGAGCTGCTGACGGGAAAGGCGCTTGAGGTGCTCTACTACCTCGATCAACCACGAACAGTAATCGAAATAGCCGAGCAAACCGACAACTACCGCAACACGGTTAATCGCGTTCTCAAGGGACTACGAGACCGTGGTCTCGTCGGCAGGGAAGATGGACGATACAGTTTCAATGGGGACTTCGACCGACTGCATGAGTTTGCACGTGAACTCGCACATTACCTCCATAGACAACGCCTCGAATCGGTTGCACATGACGGGACGGTTCTCTGGGAGGACTACGACGAATTTCTCGCCCAAACCGAGACGGAAATCGACGCACCCTACTTTCACGAAACCGGGCTTGCTCGATTTGCAGCGTTCGACCTCCAGTTTTTGCTGACGAGCCATTACTACTACCTCTACTCCCAGGACTTGGAGACTGTCTCGCCGCCGGAATTGGCCTGTCACACGTTGCTGATCGACGATGACACAAGACACCGATCGTATTGTCTCCTGCTGCTCAGTCACGTCGACGTCGAGGAAAATTATCTCCGGGATCGGGCGGCGAAATACGGCCTTGAAGATGAAATCGACGCTCTTCTCGAGTTTCTCGAGACCCAGGGTGAGATTGACGGCGATCGGCTCCCCAAATGGTCCGAATTCCAGGATCTGGCGGATGATTACGAGGTGTCACTCTCCCCATGAGACCAACATTTGGACGCGAGTACATCGAGAATGAGTTCCAGCGGATTGCAGATGGTCTGTCTGACCCGCTCACGCTATACCTGATCGGTGGCGGCGCGATGTCACTGCGGGACCTCAAGGGCGCAACGAAGGATATCGATCTCGTCGTCACAGATGGGAACACCTATGGCCGGCTGTGGGCCGTTTTGATGGATCTCGAATATTCGGAGGTCCAATCACTGGGTTCTGACTATCGGGCACTGGGAGCGACCAGCTGCGTCGAGAATGATGATGGGTGTCGCCTCGACATCTTCAACCAGCGGGTCGTGAACAAGCTCGTATTAACCGAGGGAATGCGTGAGCGGAGCGAGCCGTTTCTCGAAACTGATCAATTGACGCTATACCTGGTCAGCGACGAGGATATTTTCCTGTTTAAACTGATTGCGGGACGGGAAGATGATATCGAGGACATGAATATGCTCGTGCAAGCCGGCCTCAACTTCGACGTCGTCCGGACTGAGCTCGAGGCCCAGATCGACTGGCTCGGCGACGACCTTTTCGTTACCTTTGCGAACGAAGCCTTGGTTGAACTCGAGGAGCGGTACGGGGTGACCACCGCGATTGCAGATCATGTCCAGGAGCTCACGGTGCGGTATTATCGCGGCCTGGAAGTCCTCCAAGCTCTTGACGAACCGATGGCCATTGATGAACTAGCTGATGATCTGGGTTTGGATGTGACCGTAGTCCGAGCTCGGATTGCGTATCTCGTGGAGTATGATCGGGTGAGCCGAGTTGGCGAGACAGTCCGTCGAGCGGATTAAGCCCAAAGGTTTACAGATTGCCCTTCGCCTGATCTTCGATTTTCTGCAACCGCTCCTCGGCTTCTTCTCTATCTTCGGGATACCCCACGTCGATACACCGAGGGACTTCGTCCCTCGAGGCCCCCCTCGTTTCACTCGCGGGACCGCCAACCGTCCATTCGAATGGTGGCTCCGTACTTACTCCGCCGCCGCTTCCTGGCGTTCTTCCTGCAACCGCTCCTCGGCTTCCTCCTTATCCTCGGGATACCCCACGTCAATACGCCAGCCATCCATCCGAATCGCATCGATCGTCCGCCCGCTTTCGATCAGGAGATCAATCGCCTCACTGAGTTCGTATTCTCCGCGATTCGACGGTTGGGTGAGATGACAGGCGTGGAAAATGGCCGGTGTGAAGGTGTAAAAACCGGTCATCACCAGATTCGACGGCGGGTCTTCGGGTTTTTCGACGACGTTGACGATTTCGCCATACCCATTCGTGTCACAGACGCCGTACCGGGAGGCCTCCTCGTAGGGGACTTCCTCGACGAGAAACGCGGCATCCGTGCGGTGTTCCTGCTGGCGATTGATCACGTCTTCGAGATTCGCTTCGAAAATGTTGTCGCCAAGCATGAGCATGAAGTTGTCTTCAATATGCTCCTCGACGGTCAGAAGGGCGTGGGCTAGGCCTTTCTGTTCGCGTTGATGGGCATAGGTGATGGGCGTGTCCCGGTATTCGTCGCCGAAGTGGCTGATGATGTTTTCTTTCAGATAGCCCACCACGACGATGAGTTCGTCGGCATCGAGGTCGACGAGACGGTCGAAGACGTGACCCAGAAGCGGTTTGCCGTTGACCTCGACCATCGCCTTGGGTTTGTCATCGGTGAGGGGCCTGAGGCGGGTCCCCTTTCCGGCGGCCAGCACGACTGCTTGCATTGGTATATTTGAGCCCATGGGACGGGAAATAGGTTCTGGAAAATCGAAGGTGGTGATACGTCGGAGTTGAGGGATGTGGTTCTTTGTCAGCTAAATCGGAAAACGGAGTTTCGTTTCACCAGGTCAAACCTTCATAGACGATACCGTCCCGTCGTTCGATAATCCGGCGGCCATCAATCACCACTGGAGTGTCCATGGTATCGAACTCCTCCTCGAGTTCAGCGAATTCCGGCCAGTCTGTCACGACGAGCGTGCCATCGGCGTTTTCGAGGGCCTCTGCAGCCGTCTCGGCGTATTCGATCTCCGGGGAGACCTTTTGCATCTCCTCTGTGGCAACCGGGTCATAGGCCACGACAGCGGCTCCTCGTTCCTGCAGTCCCTGAATGATTGGAATGGCCCGTGAATTCCGGATATCGTCAGTGTGTGGCTTGAATGCGAGCCCGAGAACGGCAATCCGTGAGCCTTCGATAGCAACGGAGTCCTGCAACAACTCGAGCATTCGCTGGGGTTGTTTTTCGTTCACGCCAACGACTGCATCGAGTAACTCGGGTTCGTAGGATACCTCACGTGCGGCCGCGCGAATGGCGTCCACGTCTTTCGGGAAACAGCTTCCGCCCCAGCCGACCCCACTCCGGAGGAAATGCTCGCTGATTCGGTGATCGAGCCCGATTGCCGCTGCGACCTCGTAAGAATCCACATCGAATTCCTTGGCAATGTTCCCCAGCTCGTTGATGAGGCTCACCTTGGCCGCGAGAAACGTGTTGTTGGCGTACTTGATGAACTCGGCTTCTCTCACTCCGGTGTCGTCGACGGCCGGGTTCGCGCTTGCCACGAGCGGGTCGAATACGTCGTGCATGACCTCGCCAACCCACGCCGTTTCCCACCCGAGGACGACTTTGTCCGGCTTGCGGAAGTCCTCGACGGCACTTCCTTCTCGAAGGAACTCTGGATTCATGCCAAGGCCGATATTCTCACGGAGTTCGTTGCCATCGACGGCGGAGAGTGCCTCACCCACGACGGATTCGGTCGTGCCTGGGGTGACCGTGCTCTTGACGATAACCGTATGACGGTCGAATTTGGGGCCGAGTGCTTCGGCCAGGGACTTTGCACCGGCCTCCATGATAGAGAGGTCGATGCTGCCATCCTCTCGAGAGGGGGTTGGCAGCGCGAGAAAGGTGACGTCAGTTTCTCTGACTGCGGTATAGTCGGTGGTTGCCCGGAGTCCTTCTCCGGCATGTTCGGCGACTAATTCGTCGAGTCCCGGTTCGTGAATCGGGGCCTCGCCGTTGTTGATCGACTCGACGATCGACTCGTCGATATCGATATTTACGACGTCGTGTCCGAGATCTGCGAAACAGGCGGCGACGGTGGTGCCCACGTAGCCGCTGCCGACGATACTGATATCCATTGAATGGAACAGGGAGCCTGAGCCATTTCTTTCTTTCTTCCAGTAGCGGCTACGGGAAAAACTGTCGGGGAAATTCCCGGTAGGGATTATCTGCGACGATCTCGACACCATCAAGCAGCTCAGCCGCGGTAACAGAATAATCGGTGTTCGAGGCCGACCAGACCTGAACTCACCATCGGCCTCATTGCGAGGGACGAAATTCTCGTTTTTTGCTGTACGAACTGTCAGTACACGTCCTCCTCGTCACAACACCTATATCCAGTGAGGTAAAATTATATTGTAGGATGGCCACGGAAAATAACAAAATTCAGTTCCGGGGAAAAACTGAAAAAGAGGCAAGCAGACTCGTTGATGATATTCGCCTCGGTGGCGTAAATATCAGCGAACTCGCCCGGCAGGGCCTCCAAGAGAAGCTTCGAGAGACGCTTTCTGAGGAGGAAAAAATCAAGATCCATCGATTATACCAGCAGGGTCAAGTTGGTGAAGAAATCGCAGAGGTCCTCATCGGGGATGGGCTCGAAGAAATTGAGAGAGAGCGAGCAGCCTTTGAGGAAGCTGTAGAACTCGATACCAAAGGCGTCTATCAGTCGTAATCGATGGGTGAGACTGTTCGCCATCCAGTTATCGTTGATACAGATGCGCTTATCGCCGTTGCAAATACCCAACTTTGGTCGGAAATCATCTCCACGCTAAAACTGACTACCACGAACGTCTGTATTCAGGAACTCAAACGACACGTCCAAGAGAACGCCGAATTTGCACAATTGCGATCACGACAACGAAAACTCCACGAAGGTAGCAAAGCTGGACTTGAACCGTTTGAAGACAATTCAAACACTGCGTTCACCGTTACTACCAGTGTTCCTCGGCCACATGGAGCCGATACCGGGGAAATCTGTTCGTCAAGAGATATCCCAGCATTCCGAAGCCTATCGATATGCGATCCTCATGGACAGAGAGGGCCGAAGATCAATCAACCGCGCTTTTGAGGAGGCTGATACAGTGGGAAGGGCGCTAGCCCCTCCATTTTTGCTTTACCTCCTATTGAATAAGGATACAATCTCAAAAGAGGAGTTCTGTCAAGCCTGTGGCGAATTGCTACAAACCGAAGGTTGGACAGGATATCAAGCGATTCAGGCAGCTTGGGAGGCCATTCCGATCGACTGCAACGATTTTCTCCCAGCGGAATTTCTCCCCTGAGTTCGTTGGGATGGGTTGAGAGAAAATCAAACCGGGAATTGCAAATCATAGCCCATATGTGGCTCACTTAACCGGTATATTTTAGGTATTTACTAGTGAGCGTATGCATAATGGTCTCCGGATGGCGCTACCGTGGACTGAGCGTCATCGGCACTTTCCTGTTGACAGGGGTGGTGCTTACTGTCGCAAATCATCCGATTTCCCAACGGTTGGTATTCGAGGAGGGTGTTCCGTATCTCAGTCGGCTTTCGCCGCAGGTGGTTACGAATGGGCATCTCTTCGTGGCATTCGTGATGACGACGGTGATTATGCTGGGTGCATTATGGCCGCTATTCAAACCCCAACCACGACGTATTTTGGACACGATACTGCTCGTGGAAAAGCGGGTGGTGATTGCGGTTTTATCACTGGCGGCGATCGGCTATTATGATTATTCGTTCAGATTGCCGCGAACCACGCTTATCCTCATGGCCATGTTGATGGTCGTTGTTCTCCCGCTCTGGTTCGTCTGGATTCGCCAACAGACACCAGGCACGGAGCGGGCCATATTGGTTGGCGATGATCCGGAGGCGATGGCTGATATCTGGAACGAACTCGATCAGGAACTCTTGGGCTACGTCTCGCCGATTCTCAGCCGACCGTTCGAGGAAACTAAAGGTGATGGGGGGCAGTTGACTCCTGTCGAAACGGCTCAACCGGGTTCCGGAGGAACGCTTGAACGGCTGGCCGGACTGGCTCGTCTTGAGGAAGTAATCGTCGAGCAGGATATCGATACGGTCTTTCTGGCCTTTGCGTCGTCCGACCGGGCGGAATTCTTTGCCGCGCTGGATATCTGTGACAAACACGGCGTAAATGCGAAGGTCCACCGCGAGCACGTGGATACCGTGTTGACCGAATCAATCGCTGAGGGCGCTATTGTGGATGTGGATCTCGAACCCTTGGATCTCCAGGATTACGTGTTGAAACAGGTCTTCGATATTCTGTTCTCGGGCTTCGGTTTGGTGGCGTTAGCGCCGGTTATGATTGTGATAATGATCGCGATCAAGGCGGATGATGGTGACTCACTGTTCTATGAGCAGGAACGGACAGCCGAGTTCGGGAAAACGTTCACCGTGTACAAGTTCCGGACAATGGTCCCCGAGGGGGAAACTCCTGAGCCAGTAAGTGATGCGCAAAACGACCGAATCACACGCGTGGGTCACATTCTCCGACGAACTCACCTCGATGAAATCCCGCAGCTTCTCTCGATTTTAACTGGGGAAATGAGTGTCGTCGGCCCACGGGCAGTCTGGCGGAAGGAAGAAATCATCCTCCAGTCGGAAACGGAGACGTGGCAGCAGCGATGGTTCGTCAAACCCGGGCTCACAGGTTTGGCGCAGATTCGTGAAAACACGAGTGAAAATCCTGAAGAAAAGCTCCGGAGTGATCTTGAGTACATCCGCCGACAGACGTTTTGGTTTGATCTGAAGATTGTGATCAGACAGATTTGGATGGTGCTTTCTGATGTTGCAGATGTTTTGGGAAGTTCGGAAGTTGATGAGGAGTAAGCCGGTTACTTAATCCTACTACTTACTGCAGATCCGCTGCTTCGAGATAGGCCTTAACATGAGGATGGAGGTCATCTGGAGGCGTCTCGAAAACACGGAATTCGGAGTGTTGTTCATCAGTGGTCACGTCACAGTCCGATGTCGAAACAAGATAGGCGTGCGCGACGTAATGTTTCCCACCACTTTCAGGCACATCCGAACTATTGTAGAAGTGGTCGTACACACCCAGTGATCGGTCGATTGAAATTTCAATTCCAAGTTCTTCTTCGGCAACACGGTGGACGGCCGCTTCCAGTGGTTCGCCTTTGTGAATCCGCCCGCCTGGAATGAACCACTCACCTTTCGCGGGTTTGTTCGTTCGTTTGCCGAGTACTATTCCCTCGGGGCATTTGATGAGCAAATCGACAGATGGAATCGGCATGTTGCTGACGATGGTCTTCCAGGCCTGCTCATCGATGTGTTCACTTAGATGGACGAGATCAGCTCTTTCGGCGAACTTGTTGGGCATGCAGGTACTGCGCTTTGCTTCACTTCATAGCTGTTGATTCTGGCTTCTTCCCGGTTCTTGAGATTGAGCCTCTGGTTTCAAATCTTTCATCATGACGATCTTAATCGGTTACAATAGCGAGGTTTTAATAGAGGGTTAATCAGCATTTTACCCCATTGGTGAATTTCCGAAATCGAACCGGCATATTTGTATGAACGCGTCTCAACTCGGTTGTTGAATGCGGATCCTCCGGGTTGCCCAGAAGCTGTATCCTGAAGTGCCGGGTGGTGGGACGTATCACGTCCATGCGATGAGTCGGGATCAGGCTGCGATGGGCCATGACGTGACCGTCGCTACGATTCGACGGGATCCAACGGCTCCAGCTAAAGAGAAGCGTGAGGGGCATACCGTTCGCCGATTTGACTCGATTGCATCACCACTTGGGAACGTGCTCAGTCCCGCATTGGCCAACTATCTCCGTCGAGGTTCGGAGTTCGATGTTGTTCACGCCCATTCGCATCTATATTTTTCCACGAACTTGGCTGCGCTCGGCCGGTGGGTTGGTGATACGCCGCTCGCGATAACGAATCATGGACTGTACTCGCAAACTGCCCCTGAGTGGGTGTTTGATCTCTACCTTCGGACGCTCGGTCGGTGGACGTTCAACCAGGCAGATGTGGTGTTCTGTTATACTGAGGAAGATCGCGAGCGAGTGCGAGAGTTTGGAGTGGACTCGCGCATTGAAGTTGTTTCGAATGGCGTGGATACCGAACGGTTCAGGCCAGAGGGACCGACTAGTGATTTGATCGATCATGACGGGCCTGTTGTTTTGTTTGTCGGGCGGCTTGTCGAGGGAAAGCGGCCGCAAGATGCGGTGCAGGCTGTATCGAAACTCCCGGGCGAGGTGCAGTTGTATATGGTCGGAGATGGCCCAATGCGTGCCGAGTTGGAGGACATGGCTGATGATAGTGTGGCGTTTCTTGGGCAGCTTCCCTACGATGAAATGCCAGGCATCTATCGAGCCGGCGATGTACTCATGTTACCGAGTCGGGCCGAAGGATTGCCACGGACCGTGCTGGAGGCGTTCGCATCCGGGGTGCCTGTGGTTTCGAGTCACCTGGAACATACTGCGCCTATCGTTCAGGAAGGTGGGGAAACGGTCCAAGTCGGGGACGTTGAGGGGTATCGTGAAAGTCTCAAACGGGTTCTCGACGATTCTGAAGTGTTGGGGAATGAGGGACGAGAGGTCGTTGCCAAAAGCTTTGAGTGGAAAAAAACGGTCGAGGAAACGACGGAGACACTCGAAGAATTACTGTAGATAGTCTACGCAAAAAGTTTCTAGAAACCTGTACAAATAAACAATCATTCTTTGAATTTTTCTAACTAACCCAGTCAAACGTATCCCAGATCTTCGAGACGAGATTCCAGATTACCATGTTTATCTTTGACCCCATTCTTTTCACTCGATTTTGTGGTTCGACGTTTTTGGAATGGCAGTTCCAATAACGGAACTGTGATTAGATTTTCGGCCGGAATTTTTGGAGGGTGTCCGTAGAGTTTTATCGGTAGTGGAGAGACTTGTTCTCCAAACAAATTGCCGTGATCGCTCGTAACAACAGTTTTACCCTCTAATTGTTGAGAAAGTTTAACGAGCTGCGCTAATGCAATTTCTAAATTTTCCTCGTACGCAGTCTCAACATCAGACTTGGAAAGCTTTCCAGAAGATAGCATTTCCCAGACGGAGAGATGGTTTCGTTTTTGGAGTCCACCCGTGAAGGTTGCGTGAGTTTCTAATTCCAGCCCCTTGGGTCCAATAAAGGGGTAATGTGGCTGCATATAATGAATCACTAACTTTTTATTTTGGTATTTTTCCATAGCATTGGTTGCAGCTTCTGTTACATTTTGGGGAGGGACCGTTCGTAATTCATCGTCCCAACCATCTTTCCAGACATGGATGACGTCATGAAACCTGGACTCATACTTGGTTACCTGCGGTGAGGCAGTCACATAAACCGTATCTGATTGATCTCCGGTGAGATTATTTTCCAAAAAATCAGTCGTGTGACTCGCGTTAGAAGATGCTCTTTCCACCGGTTGTTCAAACGGATTGTTTCTTACAAAGGTGTCATATCGACACGCATCCAATAATACAAGATTATCCCAATCTCGTGCGACGTGAGATTGTTCTGGGAACGTTCCGTATGTGTGTGGCCGGACTAAAGAAGACGCTATCTTTCGTTTGACTGCTTCTGGGAATTTTATCGCTTTTTGCAGTGAGTTGAAATTAAACATGAGTTAAGGTACGCCTTAACCAGATAATAATTTTCCCAGTCAAAGCACTTTCGAATAATCGGTATCGTTATAATTAATTGATTATAGTACCATGATAGAAATATAACTAATTCTCAGTCAATTCCAGCAAAATTTAGTAGAAACCATTGCCAAATTCAATTTTTTCTTCGGATTCTTCATCACTCTAAACCTTTATACGATATTTAGGACAAACTCTCCGAATCTAAGAAGAAATGAGAAATACTTCGATCAGAATTGCTCTGTC
>CAZJZA010000018.1:0-13516 GCA_964550355.1 uncultured Halobacteriales archaeon | reverse complement strand
ACTGGGGTGTACTCACCGAGTAACCGATCGAGTTCCTCGAAGACACGAACGTCGGATTCGACCGGCATCATCAACGCGTTCGCGTCCATCGCGACTCTCATCCCCGCAACGTTCCGATACCGATCAGCCGCCAGCGGGTTCCCACGCGGCGGTTGATCGCGATCGTGGCCCCGTCAGGGGCACAGACCGGTCGCTTGAGGTTCACTTCGGCCTCGCCACCGCGGGCGCTCGTGACAGCGCCGACGGTGGTGGCCGTGCCGATCGTCAGCATGAGCGGTTCGCCCGTACTGATCGGCTCGACCTCCCCTTCCTCATCGGCCCCGACGAGCCGATCGAGGAGATCGATGTCCATCTCGAAACTGTTCCAGACGGGCGGTAGCGAGCCGGGTTCGCCGGCGACCTGTCCGGCGAGTGCGTCGCCTTTTGTCAGGCTCGGGTCGAGCCCGGTTCCGACGCCGAGCAGTCCACCCGGCGAGGCCGAGTCGACCAATTCGTCGCCGGACTGGATCGACCGGACGGTGGAGGTTACGGGCCGCCATTCGGTCTGACCGCCCTCCTCGATTTCACGTCCCGGTCGGATTTCGAGTTCCATGTCCGTCTCCAGGATGCCCTGGACGAGACTGCCACCGATGACTCCGCCGCTGAGTTCGCCCCACTCGGTTCCCGGCCGATTGATATCGAAACTCCGGGCGACGTACATTCGGGGATCCGTATCGGGGTCCCGTTCGGGGGTGGGAATGGTCTCTTCGAGCGCCTCGATGATCAGGTCGATATTGATCTCCTGTTCGGCGCTAATCGGGACGATCGGGGCACCCTCTGCGACCGTTCCTTTGACGAAGTCCGTGATCTGTTCGTAGTTCTCGCGGGCCGTTTCGCCGTCGACCAGGTCCACCTTGTTCTGGGCAACGACGATGTTCTCGATGCCGATGCTGTCCAGGGCCATCAGGTGTTCTTCGGTCTGGGGCTGCGGGACCGATTCGGTCGCCGAGACGACTAACACCGCCCCATCCATGAGCGCCGCGCCGGAGAGCATGGTCGCCATCAGGGTTTCGTGGCCGGGAGCGTCGACGAAGGAGACGGTTCGGAGGGCCTCTGTTTTTACGTCGTGCTCCGGGCAGGTCTCCTTGACCGTGTAGGCCTCGGGTCCCTCCCCTTCGGGACAGCGGCGCAGGATCGTATCGGCATAGCCCAGTCTGATCGAGATGCCTCGCTTGAGTTCCTCTGAGTGCTGGTCTGTCCACTCGCCCGAAAGGGCCCGGACCAGGGTGGTCTTCCCGTGGTCCACGTGCCCGACGAGTCCGATGTTCACCTCCGGTTGACGGTTGTCGGCTTCCATAGTCACGAAGTAATCTTGTCCGATTTTCGCGAGGAACGACTGATAAACCTACTGTTCCGGCCTTCCGGCGGAGACCGACGAACGGGCTTCCGGGCGGTTCGCTCGTCCAAAGTGGTAAGTCGTTTGACCCGGTAAGGCGGGATATGGAACAGAACGTCGGTGACACCGATCAAAGCCTTCGCATCGCACTCGGGATGCTTCTGGTGATCCTCGGGGCCGTGTCGGTACTCGGACAGGGCCTCGGTCTGGTGATTGGCATCGTGGCCCTTCTCGTGGGCCTCGTGTTGCTCTGGACGGGATACACCCAGCAGTGTCTCCTGTACCAGCCCTTCGGAATCAGTACGAAAGAGTAACTCGGGCGAACCGACGCGATCGCTCGGACGATCATGGACGAACCAACGTGACCGCTCGGACATTTGGGGGCAATAGATGGTGGTAGATCGGACGGCTCGAAACGAGAGGCCGACCCGGGGAACGGTTTTTACCCGTCTACTCGCTACCCAGGGCTGTGCGCGAGTACGACTTCGAACTTCGGCTTGCGGCCCTTCTCGAGCGGGACGGCCTTCCGGGCCGTCCCGGGGGTGCAGGCGAGGGGATTCTCGCCCGACAGCTCGGAACCAGCGTCGTCGGCTCGGGCTCGCGAATCATGGACTTGCTCTGGGTTGTGCCGGGACCGGATTTCGAGCGGCGAGTGGCCCTTTCTGCGGAGACGATCCCGCCTCTCGCCATCGAAAGTGCGGTCACCGTGGGGACGACTCGTCCGATTAAAGAGACGATTGCTGCCCCGCCGGAGGTCGCCCGCCGGGTGGCAGAGCGGGCAGCAGCGGTCGGCTTTTTCGAACTCACCCGGCAAGGGGGACAGACAGTCGCCCGGCAGGCAGCCCGCTACCCGGACTGGTTTTCCGGGCTCTGCGGGATCGAGAACAAACCCGACCTGGGAACCCCGGGGGACCTCGCCGCCCAGCTCCGCCGGGACGTGAGCCTCCAGGTGCTCGATTTCGTAATTCTCGCGACGGCCTCGCACGTCACCCGCGCTCATTTGCACCGATTGCCCGATCCCGTCGGCATCTGGCGGGTTCACCCGGCTGACCCATCGATCGAAGTGATTCGCGAGCCAGAATCACTCGATCCTGGGGAGCCGAGCTTCGAGATCCGGCAGGAGCAGCCCGGCCAGTTCGACGTGTCATTCGTTACGGCACGCGAGAAAGCCACCCAGCGCCGCCGGATCGCAGAACGGGCCTACGGCAAGGGCTGGCGGACCTACGAGGCCCCGGGATGTGCGAACTTCGAGCCAACGACTGTCGCCGGGACGGATGGTTTGCCGGGATGTGCGTGGGCCGGTCGGCTGGTCGAACCGGCAGCGGAGTGTGGCCCCGACTGTCCGGGATACGAACACGCACCGACGCCCGATTTGGAGAAACAGGAAGAACGTGCCCGGCGGACACCGTGGATACCGGAGGTGTCCGGGGCCGCCAGACACCAGTCCTTCCTCGACCGGTTCCAACGCGACTGACACTCCAGGATTCGGCGTGCCTTAAAGCTCGAACTGCTCCCCGTCGACACCGAGATTCGGGCCGAAGGCCTCCTCGACGGGATATCGGTGAGAGAGGTGGACCAGTCTGAGTTCTTCGGCATCCAGTTCGTCGGCCACCGCCAGGGCACCCTCTGTGGTCATGTGCTTGGTTCCGAACGAGCGGGGCACGCCGTTTTCGTCCTCGTGACGCCCGCCGAGCGGGTGTTTCTCACACATCGCCGCTGGCACGATGGCGTCTGCGAGAAGGAGATCCGCACCACACAATTGATCCCGCGAGCGGTCCGGAATGGTGTAACTCGTATCGCCGGTGAGGGCAAGTGTGGCGTCTTCACCCTCGATTCGAAGCCCGTAGCTCAAAAGCGGCGGGTGATCGACGGGGACGAGCGTGACCGAAAAACCGGCGGCTTCGAAGCGCTCGAATGGTGTCTGCGGCCGGACGGTCACCTGGTCGAGATAGGAATAGCGTCGGGAGACGGTTTCGGCGACGGACTCGCCGGTCTCCGGGTCGGTTTCGGCGGCGGCATGAACCACGAGTTCGGGAAGCAGGCGGTAGACGTTCCCCAGGCCGTCGAGGTGGTCGAAATGGACGTGGGTAATGATTGCCTCGTCCGGAAGCGACACGTCGGTTTCGAGAAACTGGGAGCGGAAGTCCGGACTCGCATCGATCAACAGGCTTTCGTCTGTCTGCTCGTTTCGTACGTGAACGGAAAATCGTGATCGCTCCTGGCCGGTTTCACGTGCCCGGGTGCAGGTCGGGCATTCACACCGCGGTACCGGGGTTCCTGCCGTGTCCCCGGTCCCCAGGAGGGTCACTCGCATTTACGGCAACGGTGCGTGATCGTGGTCGTGGTCGCCCTCCACGTCCAGGGCCTCCTCGATCGTCTCGAGGTTCCGCATGTGATCCCGTTCCTCGAATTCCTCGACGGCATCGAGCAGGTCCTGTTGGGTGAGCGTAGTGCGATCGGAAACGAGGGCGGAGAGGACGGCTTCCCGGAGGACCAGCCGCAGGTCGCTGCCGGTGAGCCCCTCCGTTTCGGCAGCGATTGCTCCCCCGTCGAAGTTTTCGATTTCGATGTCCGCCGTGACCAGATCGAGGATTCCCTCCCGCATCCACTCGTCCGGTCTGGGGAAGTGAAGGATCTCGTCGAACCGACGCCAGGCCGCAGCGTCGAGTTCGTCGGGGTGGTTGGTCGCCCCGATGAGGAGCACATCGTCACGGATCAGGCTCACCTCGTCGATGGACTTGAGCAGCGTGTTCACCGCCCGCTTGATGGCGGCGTGTTCGTCACTCGTCCGGGTCTTCGCCACGAAGTCGAACTCGTCGATGAAGAGGATACACGGGGAGAGCCGCTTTGCCACCTCGAAGACCTTCTCGACGTTTTTGGCCGTCTCGCCGAGGTACTGACTCGTGATCATCGAGAGTTTGACCTCGACGAAGGGTAGATCGAGCTGGTGGGCCAGCCCCCTGGCGACCGAGGTCTTGCCGGTTCCCGGCGGGCCCACGAAGAGCAGTTTGCCGATCTCCCGGAGGCCGATCTCCGCGAGGTAATCCCGGTGTTCGATGGCCTTGGCGACCTTGCGAACCTCCGTGGACTGGTCTTTGGTGAGTACGAGATCTTCGAGCGTGATCTCGATATCGGCGGGGGCCCGGACTTCCACGAGGTCGAGCATCTCCTCGTCGTCCTCGTCGAAGTAGGAGTCGAGTTGTGACTGGATGTACTGCGGATCGGCGTGGACGGGGCGGTTTTCCTCCCGGGCGGCCTCGTAATCGAGGTCCAGCTCCTCGCGGTCCCGGTATTCGAACGCCAGGGCCGGATTTTGCTGGAAACGCTCGGGATCGGCCCGTTCGAGGAACCACTCTTCGAGCATGTCCTCGTCGGTCACGGAGACGGTTCCGGAGAACGTGTCCCGGTCGGTGAACATCAATCCGGAGATCTCGGCCCAGGGGTCCTCGAGCCCCGTCGCGGCCGCGAGGTCCTCTTCGTCAGGTTTTGGGGGACGTCCGACCCCATCCCCGGCCCAGAGCGCGGTCCTGATCGCCGGGGGCAGGTCGTTCTCGTCGAGTTCCGAGTTCCGATCGTAACAGATCCCAGTGAGCAGAACCTCGACGACGTCCAGCTGCCGGTTGGTCATCTTACAGAACTATCCGGTGCCGACAGAAAAGGCCGTCGACCTATCAGGACCGGCCGTTGACTGTTAGAACCGGACGTTGTGTGTTAGAACTGGACACAGCCTGTTAGAACCGGACATAGACTGTTAGAACCGGACATAGACTGTTAGAACCGGACACAGCCTGTTAGGACCGGACATAGCCTGTTAGGACCGAATATAGACTGTTAGAACTGGGCGTAGCCTGTTAGAACCGGAGAGACTGTTAGGACCGGACGTAGAAGACGACCGGGCGGCTATGCAGGTACCCCTGATGCTCGACCGAGCGGTAGCCATCGAGCCGGTGTTCGATGTCCGAAGCGTCCTCCTCGAGGGTGATAACCACCGGCGGGTCATATTCCTCGATCACTGCAGGATCTTCGATGCTACCGACCCTGGCGTCGTACTGCTCCAGATACCAGGGGAGGGGCAATCGATCGAACCACCCGCCAAAGCCGCCGCTCTCGATGTCGAGTGTGGCCGGCTCCTCGAGTTCGCCCTCGGTGTAGAACTCCTCGCCGTAGAACATGACGTCGATGCCTTCGTTCTCGGCGGCGATTTCCTCGATTTCGGCGAGGGTTGGTTTCATGTCTCCGGCGGGCTGTGCGTACTGAACCACCGGGTTGCGATCGTCGGCCGGGTAGACGGCGTTGACCGCGACGCCGCTTCCGACGGTCACGAGCCCGGCCCCGAGAAGCAGAACGAGCGCGATTGCCGCGGTTCGTCGGTCGTTTCGGCGGAGCGCGGTTTCGGCTCTTCGAAGGACCACGGCGAGCCCCACGGCCGCCGGAATCGCGAGCGGAATGAGCACGTGAACCCCGGTCCAGCCGGCTTTGATGTCCGAGACGATCGGGTAGCCGACGAGGCTTGCCAGCCCCCAGTAAAACGCCAGTGAGACGACATCTCTGGGTCCTCCGACGCGGTACCGATCGGTCAGAAAGCCGATGACCGAAAAGACGAGCGTGGTCAATCCGCCGACCGCGAGCACCTTCAACAGGTGGCCGAGAAACGCGACGGTGGAATGTTCCTGCATCCCGGTATCGCCCCAGAGATCGGTGAACTTCTCCCAGGTCCCCATGGTCGCCGCGTCGAGGACGGCTGGCAGTTGGGCGGGATTCCCGAGTGCCTGGTAGAGATCCGGTTTGGGGGCATAGAAGGCGACGACGATCCCGGCAAGCAAGACCAGCCCGCCCACGACACCGTATCTGGCGGTCCAGACGGCTCGAACCGTCGTCAAGAGCGTCTCTTTGAGGGTTCGATACCATCCCGCCTCCCGGTAGCGAGCGAGGAAGAGTCGCTGATCCAGCAGCAACACGAGCGCCCCGGCCCAGGTCACGGGGTAGAGGAGGGCGTTTTCCTTCGTGGTTATCGCCAGCCCGAAGGCGAGTCCAGCCCCGAGTAGATAGCGTTGTTTGCCGGTGTCTACCGCCCGGACGACGAGGGCGAAGGCGAGGAAGGCAAAGGCACCGAGGAGGACGTCGTTGCGCATGAACCGGGAGTAGTAAAGCAAGATCGGATTGAGTGCCAGGAGGGCCGCGAGAAAGAGGACTTCTCGACGCTGCAGCCGGTCCCGGAGGAGCCAGGCCGAGAGGGGCAACAGCCCACCGACGAGCGCGACGATCAGGCGCATCGAGAAATCCGAGGGTCCGAGAAGAGTGAAGACGAAACCGTTGACGTGGGGAAGAAAGGGTCCGTGGATGATCGCCCGGTACTCCCAGGCGTCGACGGCCATGTAATGGAGTATCCAGCTTGCCACCCGCGCTTCGTCCTGGTGGGCTACCCGGGCCCCGAGTCCCACCAGCCGAATCGCGATGGCGACGGTGGCGATCCCGACGAGGAGCCAGGAGAGACGCGTCAGTCGGGACCGGCTGACGTCCATATCCTCCGGTTACCGCGACCGATATAAAGATTCCACGCCATCGGTCGGTGAGTGGGTCCGGCTGATTAAAGTCCGATAGGTGACATTTCTGACGCCCACACTGTGGAGCGAAGCCATTGACGGGGGTGGCCGAAGGGAGGCGACGAACGGATTCGGGTGCCTCCTCGGGCTCAATCAATCCCTCCCCTACGAACGAGCAGGTGAGACGGGGGACGTTCGGGTATCCCCACGGACTCGATCACCCCCTCTCGACTTACGTGGACGCAATCTTTTTCGGTGTGCTAACCGTATAAAAAGTCGCACATGAACGCTGAAGACCTGCAAGCGATGCTCGAGAAAAACGGGGAACTGATGCTCGCCGTAAGCGAATTCGACGAACCGCTCGAACTGCATCTCCACGACACGGAGATCGGCGAGGAGATGGTCCGCCTGGAGCTGACAGACGGCGTCGTCAAGTTCGACATCGACGAGGTCACGGGCGCGTGGCAGCACACCCACTCGCTTGCGGACCTCGGCCTTGAGTAACTCACTTCCACGCGGAGTGTGAACCGTCGAAAGCGGCGGAACGTATTTTTCGCCGGCCGTCCCACATGGAGTAGATGCCGGCACAAATCTCGTCTCCCCACAGCCCGTTAGACAGCCCACCTCGGCTCGCTCTCTCGGCTGGATACCCGTACTTAGAACAGCCATGACCGAACCGAAATCGGCGTTTCGAGAGGCGAGAGCAGACGTTTCCTTCCTCCGCTGGATTTTCGGCTGGCACCCGGTCGTCGGCTGGGCGATGGTTATCTTCCTGCTCGGGGGGATTGGCTATTACTTCCGCGCGGCGTACTTATTCGGGCTGATTGGCCTCATCATCGGTGGGCCGATCTGGTATCAAGGGACCAAGTACATCGACCGACACGCCGATTCGATTCGGGAGGGGTACATGACGGACGTCGAGGAATTCGGGCCAGTCGTGCTCGAGGCCGCCGGCATGGCCGACGACGCGGAGGTTTTCGTCCTCACCAAAACGCCCGAAGACACCCAACCGTTCGTCGAGGCGCCGACCCAGGTGGACGTGACGCTCGTCGGCGTCGGCGAGGAAACCGTCTGGATTTACGACGAGACGACACTCGATCTTATGTTCCTGAAAGCCGGGGTGGGGACGGACCCGGAGCAGGTGAAACGGTTTTCGTATCCGGAACTGGACGAAGTCGCCTTCGAGGACGGCGAACTCGTGCTCAGACCGGTCGAGGAGACCGAGGATTTAGCGACGTATCGGACGCCGCTCTCTTTCGAACCTCGCGAACTCATTTCGACGATCCGGGAACGGACCGAGACGAGTCACTGAACGGGAAAGACGAATCTGGCTCCACCGGCGTCACTCGATTCGACTCCGACCGACCAGTCGTGGGCCTCTGCGACTTCGGCGACGATTGCCAGGCCAAAGCCCGTTCCTTCCGCTTCTGTCGTGTAGCCGGATTCGAACACCGTCTCTCGCTCCTCGGGCGGAATCCCGGGCCCGTCGTCACTCACTGCGAAGCCCTCGGCTGTCGGCTCGACCGAGACGGTCACCGCCGGCCCGGCGTGCTCGACAGCGTTCCGAAAGAGGTTCTCGAAGAGACTGGCCAGCCGATCGGGGTCGGCCTGGAACTCCCGGTCGCCGGTTATCTCAAGGGTTGCCTCCTCGGTCTTTACCATTTTCCAGGCGTTGCGGGCGGCTGTTTCGAGAGAGACCGGTTCTGTCTCGTCGATGGGCCGTCCCTGTTTGGCCAACTGGAGGAGATCCTCTGTCATAGTTTCCATGCGCTCCAGGGCGGAAAGCGCTGTTTCGACGTATTCTGAGTCCGTCTCCTCGACGGCGATTTCGAGGTGCCCGGTGGCGACGGTAAGTGGGTTACGGAGGTCGTGTGAGATGGTGCTCGTGAACTGCTCGAGGCGTTCGTTCTGTCGTTTCAACTCCCGTTTGGCCCGTTCCTCCTCGGTGATGTCCGTGAACACGAGGAGCCGGCCGAGTGAGGTCTCTCCGCTCGTAAACGGCGTTTTAGTCATGCGGTAATACCGGGTATCGGGCTCGCCGACGGAGAAGATCTCCTGGTCGGCATCCGCGTCGGGAAGTTCGGGAAACACCTCGGTGATCGGCTCGCCGATGGCATCCCTCGAGAGCCGATCGTCGAACAATTCGCCGGCAGCGCTGTTGTACTGGTGGATTCGGTCTCCCGTGTCGAGTGCGACGACCGGCTCGGTCCGTTCGCCCGCCACCCGAACCGCCTGGAATCGGTCGAGGAAGACGAAGAAAAAGCCGCTGGCGAACACCGCAACTCCGAGGGGCTCGTAGGTGATATCGATGAGCGCGTCGCTCGCGAATCCGGCGATGTCGAAAAGGACCGGCAAGCCGGTGAGGCCGAGGAGCGCCATGAGTGGCTTCGTATCGAGGCTCACGGTTCCGAACCGCTCGAAGAGCATGAAATAGCCGATGGCAGAGAGCGCGTAGGAGGCCCCCATGATCGACCAGTGAAGGACGCCATTTTCGATGGCCAGGTGTTCGAATGGCACCGAGACCACTTCGACCGAATAGTAAAGCCCGTGAACCGGATTCGTGACTTTCACCGCGACGACGATCAAGAAGGCCGCGAGGGCGACCTGCCGGATCGTCTTGTTCCGGTGAATCGAGCGCCCGGTGTACGCGGAAGTGAAGTATAGCCAGGCGCCGACCGTCCCCAGTCCGACGACCAGCCCGATCGTGTGGAAGACGATCGAGAGCGTGACGTCCGAAACGAGCAGATAGCCGAGGGTACTCGCCGCCCAGGTCCCGCTCCCGACCAACAACCAGAACAATCCCCGCCGCGTGTCCGGATCCTGGACGCGTCGAATTCGCGTGAGACTGGCGACCGTGAGGAGCGTCGCAAGGGCAAACGCGCCGACATAGGCGGCCTCGAGCGACCCCCCACCGAAGATTGCGGTCGGGAGAACTCCCATCAGCCGGAGCCTCCTTCGAGAGCCCGCTCCGCCACGGGAAGCCGAAGTTTCCGCATCCCCCTTCTCATGCCTGTTTCTATGCCGGCCCGTGGTATGAGGTTTGGCCCGCTCGATCGGCGAGCAACTTCGAAAACACGCAGCGGGCCCGGACAGAAACCGGCCCACCCAATAGTGTTATCCGAGTTCCGGAAATACGGTCAACCATGTTGAGCAGGCAGTTCGTCCGGGGGAATCCGGACATCGTCCGGGCCGCGATCGAAAAGAAAGGCGTGGAAGACGTCGATCTCGACCCACTCCTCGAAATCGACGAGGAGTGGCGGGAACTCAAGGCCCGGGGAGACGAGTTGCGCCACGAACGAAACAAGGTCAGCGACCGGGTCGGAGAGCACAAGCAGGCTGGGGAGGAGGAGGAAGCAGCCGCGGCCATCGAGCGCTCCACGGAACTCAAAGCCGAACTCGAGACCATCGAGGAGCGGGCCGAGGAACTCGAGGCCGAACTCGAACGGCGACTGCTGGAAGTGCCGATGATTCCCGACGACGACGTGCCGGTCGGGGAAGAGGAGGCGGACAACGTCGAAGCCCGCCGGGAGGGATTTACGGATCGACGAGACCTCCCCGAGACGGTGGTCCCGCATTACGACCTCGGTGAGGACCTCGACATCCTCGACTTCGAACGGGGGGCCAAGGTTGCCGGTGGCGGTTTCTATTTCCTCAAAGGCGATGGGGCCCGGCTCGAACACGCGCTCATCCAGTTCATGCGGGACATTCACCGAGAACAGGGGTACCGCGAGGTGTTCCCGCCGATTCCGGTCAACTCTGCTTCCATGCGCGGAACGGGGCAGTTCCCGAAGTTCGTCGAGGACGCCTACCGCCTGGGCGGCTCGAACATGGAGGAGTACGACGACGACGATCTCTGGTTGCTCCCCACGGCGGAGGTCCCCGTTACGAACATGTACGCCGACGACATCCTGTTGGCCGATGACCTCCCACTCAAACACCAGGCGTACACGCCGAATTTCAGGCGGGAGGCAGGCGAACACGGCACCGAAACCCGAGGGATTGTTCGGGTCCACCAGTTCAACAAAGTCGAACTGGTGAACTTCGTCGAACCGGGAGAGAGCGAGGAGCGCCTGCACGGATTGCTCGGGGAGGCCGAAGAAGTACTCCAAAAACTCGGCCTCCCCTACCGGGTGCTCGAAATGTGCACCGGCGACATGGGATTTACGCAGGCAAAGAAGTACGACATCGAGGTTTGGGCCCCCGCCGACGACATGCCGGAGGGGCCGGAGATGGGCGGTCGGTGGCTCGAAGTCTCCTCCGTGTCGAACTTCAAGGACTTCCAGGCCAGGCGGGCGGGCATCCGCTACCGACCCGAGCGCCACGAGTCCGCGGAGTACGTCCACACCCTCAATGGTTCAGGGGTGGCCCTGCCCCGGGTCGTGGTCGCGATTCTCGAGTACTACCAGAACGAGGACGGGACGGTGACGGTCCCGGAGGCGCTCCGACCCTACCTCGACGGGCAGGAAATCATCGAAGGCCACGAACCGGTCGGGGAAAGCGCCCTCGGAGCCGGGGACCGGGAGTAAGTTCTCACTCGCATTTCGGCAGTTCCACACAGAATACAGCCCCTGTCGGCTCGTTGTCCTCAACCCACACATCTCCCTCGTACCGTTCGACGAACGCCTCGACGAGATAGAGACCGAGTCCAGTGCCGCCACTCTCCAGTCCCATTTCGCCCTTCTCGAAGATGTGTTTCACGCGGTCCGCTGGGACACCCGGGCCGTTGTCGGCGACCCGCACCTGAACACGATCCCCGGAGACCGTTGCGGTGATGTGCACTTCCGGAATGGGTTTGTCGTTGTGCTGGATCGCGTTCTCGATCAGGTTCCGGAAAAGAGAACTGAGCATCTCGTCGGCTTCCACGTCGACCGCCGGGATTTCCCCGTCGATCGCCACGACCGACTCGTCGTATTTTGATTGGGCGAGGTCTTGTTCGGACCTGAGCGTCTCCCGGAGGCTAATCGGTTCGAGTTCGGGTTCAGCAGAAAGCATGGTTTCTGAGAGGTCTCGGGCTGCCTTCGTGAACTCGATGGCGTCCATTGCGCTCTCCCGGATGGTCTCTGCGTACGTTTGATTCTCCCCAGTCAATCGATCTTCGAGCATCTCCCCGTACGCGGATACGACCTGGAGGTCGTTTCGGATGTCGTGGCGGACAACGCGATTGAGGGTGTCGAGATCGTCGCGTTGTGCTTCAAACACGTCTCGCTGGGCTCGCAACCGTTCGGTACCGAGTTCGTCAGTGATGTCGGTCAAGACGAGGACAGTCCAGCCAGCGGCCTCCTCGTCGACGGAAAGCACTCGCTGTTTGAAGAGTCGTCGTTCCCCGTTTACGAGCAATTCCTCGACGTTCGATTCGTCTTGTTTGTCGGCTCCAGTGGGGGTCCACGGCAACAGCTTCGCTGCCGGTTCGCCCGAGTTCTCTCTCACGCCGAGAATCGTCTTGGCCGCGTCGTTCGCGTCCACAACACGGTTTTTATCGTCGAGGACGACGATCGCGTCGTCGATCGCTTCGAACACCTGAAATCGTCCGGGGAGCGGGACGTCCATCATTCGGGTCGAGAAAATGCCCACGACCAGCAATATGCTCGTCAGCGTCAACCCGATCGGCGTCGGGTCTATCGTCGGGTGTGGCCATTCGGCGAGGACATAGGCGAGGTTCGTGGCCCACGTCACACCGATTCCGCCGAGGACGAAACCGATCTCGAATCGATAATACGGCCAACGAGTCATGCTGGCGTGGGCAAAGAGGACCGAACTCGCGATAAGCAAGACGTAACTATAGGATACGACCACCCACCACCCAGGCCCGAGGGTCGCATAGAGAAGCGGTTGACCGGCGAGGCTCGTCTGGAGGATTTCGTCGTAGAACAACCCGTGACGAACTGTCGTCAGCGCGAAGGGAATTGTGAGTGCCGGGACGACCGACAGGCCCGCGAGGACCCGTCGGTTCACCCACGCGTCCCGTCCATCGTAGCGGAGCGCAAAGACGAAGAATGCGACCGGGGTCGCCATCACGCCGATGAATTTGAACGCGGCTCCAGCGGCGTACGTGTTCGGGTCAAGTGAGAGACGGGCCGCCATTTCGAGGACCGCTCCGAGGATCCAAATAGTGATTACAGCGACGAGCGAGCCGAAAGATCGCCCCAGCGAATCGTTTCGGTAGTATCGGTACATTCGGACTGCGAGGAAGGTGGTAACTCCTGCCGAGAGCAAGTGGGTGAGAAAGAACCCCAGCAATCCAATCGAAATCGATGGAACGTAATTCATTTATGGACGTTCTGTCCGTATTCTTCCATCGGGCCAGCTTAAAAATATGCAAGTTTTGGCGGATCTCTTCGGCCGTATGTCGAGGCGTCTGAAGCGTGGTCGAATCGACCCGACACTCGGTGTACGACTCCGATCGACTCGAACCGACGGAAGCCCTACTCACTGTCGGTGAACGTTGTCAAGTGCGTTAACGCCCGCTCGACCCGAAAGACATCGACGAAGGAGAAAAACCGTTCCCCGCTGGCGTGATAGAGTGTCCCGGTGACTGCCACGCCGATCGGCCCTGTGAACACTCGCTTAATCTCGTGTTCCGTGGCCGTCTCCGGCCGTT
>CAZJZA010000017.1:0-13561 GCA_964550355.1 uncultured Halobacteriales archaeon | reverse complement strand
CCCGATCACGAGGAATCGACGGAAGTGAGTCAACGAGCCCCCGTTCTCTTTTACGTCCCGGGCGAACCCGGCCGCGAGTTCGTTTATATCGCCCTCGATTGCGAGGAGGAGAACGTTACCGTCATCAAATTCGGAAAGCCACTCCTCGTCCGGCGTGGTCCCATCGAGAGTGCCCAACACGATCCGTCCGCCAAACGCGCCCTCCACGGTTTCGTCGATATCGAGTTCCTCCTCGGCGTCCCGGAGGTCGAGGCTGAAATCGCTCATTGGCGAGTGAAACGCCGCCAGTGGGTAAAAACGTTCGTTCAAGCGACGTTTGCAGGCTGGCAACCCCCTAGAGTTCGACTGTCTCGTCCCCTGCCAGAATCTCGACGCTCGCCACACTCCCTGAGGCTTTGACGGCCCGCTCGAAGTCGGCGGGATCCTGCTCGATCGGTGGGAAGGTGTTGTAGTGCATGGGGAACGCCCGCTCGACGCCCAACCAGTCGACGGCAATGGCGGCTTGCTCTGGGCCCATCGTGAAGTGATCTCCAATCGGTACGGTGGCCGCATCCGGCTCGAGATACGTGCCGATCACGTCTCGCATCTCGCTCATCAACGCGGTGTCCCCGGCGTGGTAGAAGGTCGTGGTGTCGTCCGAATCGCCGCCCGGATCTGCGTCGCTAATCAGGAAGCCAGCCGGCATTCCTGCCGAATTGGCGTAATCGGTCTCGATGCCGTTCGTGTGATCGGCCCGGTGCATCGTGAGAAAGGCGTCCCCGGCTTCGACGGTGCCGCCCAGGTTCATTCCGATGGTGTCGCTTACCCCGTATTCTTCACCCACGTAGGCAGCGAGTTCCGGTGTCGCGATGACCGTGCTCTCGGCGAACTGCGGGACGTGTGCGATATGATCTGCGTGGCCGTGGGTCAGCAGGACGAAATCGGGTTCGTCGACGCTTGCCGGCCCGAGGCTCGTGTGCGGGTTATCGAAAAACGGGTCGATCAGCAAGTTCGTTTCTCCGACGGTTACCGCCCAGGTCGAATGGCCGTGCCAGGTGAGTTCCATACATACGTATTTGAGAAAAATGGTCAAAAGTATCACGATGGTTTGTATCCAACTCTTTCCAGATTTACAAAGCCGGATGTCCGGTTGGCACGAACAAAACGGTTATACCCTGCTAGTTTCTCTAATTAGATATGAGTCAAGGTCGAGATGATGCAGGTCGCTTCGAACAGACGGTGACCGAACAAGAGATTCTCAAAGTTTTTGATTACGAAGACGATCCAGTCCTCACTGCTTCGGAAGTTGCGACCGGTCTCAAACGATTTGGGATCGAAATCACGCCGGAGGGCGTCCGAAATCGCCTCGAATCGATGCACGAACAAGGACTCGTCAGCCGAAAAAAACTGGGGGCACGGGCAGTCGGCTGGTGGGCCACGGTGGCTCCAGAACTCGATGAAGATGCTGTTGCGCGCATCGATTCTCGGTCAGACGCCGAAAGCTGGAGTGAATTGTAGCGATCGATAGCGACGGTACTGTTACATCCCGACGTTGAGAAGAAACTGCAGACCCTTCCTAATGACGTAGAATCCCGTATTCGCTCGAAACTGGCAGATGCTGGCCGGTCACCGAATCACCATCTCAAACCATTGAAGGGACGGGAAGAGTATTCCTTGCGAATCGGGAAACGCCGGGCGATTATCGAGTGGGACAAAACCACGTCGGAACTCAGAGTTCTCGAAGTCGACACTCGGGATACCGTTTATTCCTAACCCCTCTCGCAACCCTTAGGCCCCGGGGGGTCAAATCCCGGTCCATGCGAACCGTACGCTTTCGGGATCCGGCGGGTGCGACCCGCGTCGGCGAGTGGACGAGTGCCGGAATCGAGTTCGGTGGCCGGGTGTACGACCCCGACGACGTCGACGTGCTGGCTCCGGCCGAGCCGACGAAGATCATCGCGATCGGACTGAATTACGCCGACCACGCAGCCGAACGCGATTCGGAGATTCCCGATCGCCCGCTGCTGTTTCTCAAAACCCCGAATGCCGTCGCGTGTCACGGGAACACGATCACGCTCCCGGCCGGCAAAGAGCGGGTCGATTACGAGGCCGAATTCGGCGTGGTGATCGGGAAACAGGCCCGGAACGTCGAGGAAGCCGACGCCTGGGAGTACGTCAGGGGCTTCACCGCCGTCAACGACGTGTCGAATCGCGACGACCAGGAACGCGAGCAGAACTGGATCCGCGCGAAGGCCTTTGACGGAGCCGCGCCGATGGGGCCGGTCGTCGCCGACCCCGAGGACGTTCCCGAGGATGCGACGATCGAATTGCGGGTCAACGGCGAGATCAAACAGCAATCCTCCCGCACCGAGTTCATCTTCTCCGTGCCCGAACTGATCGCCGAGATCACGACCTACATGACCCTCGAACCGGGCGACGTCATCAGCACTGGGACGCCAGCCGGCGTCGGCCCGCTTTCGGATGGAGATACCGTAGAAATCGAGATCGAGGGAGTCGGGACGCTCGAACACGACGTGGAACGGATTGACTAGATCGGGATTTTCTCTGGGATATCGGTCGGGTTACGCCCGAGTTCGGCATGGCTGTTTAAATAATTGAACTAAGCAAAATTATTTGAACCATCGCCGTCTATCACATCATACTGATGGGAGAGTCAGCACAGTCGTGGTCGGACGACTTGAGCGGACGGGAACGAGTTCGCCGAGTCATCGAGATTCTTTCCGAACCGATGACTGTACAGGATATCGCCGATCGGGCCGACGTTTCTCGAGCGACCGCGGCCGACGAATTGGAACGGTTGGAACGGGATGACTGGGTTACTGAAACGACGGTGGATGGGGCAAAAGCGTATGATTTGAATCCTGTTCGAATGCTCTTCGATGAGGTGACGGATCTGATTGCCGCGAACTCTCGGGATGAACTGGAACGGCAATTTGCCGAATTGAAAACCGAACAGGAAGCGCTGGCCAATGAATTTGGAGTCGACTCACTCGAGGAATTTCGAGAGCAATTCGCCGACGAAACGGCTACAGCCGAGGAACTTCGGACACGGAAGAACGCAATCGAAACCTGGGAAGCCCTCGAGACGGAACTGGGCCTCGTCAAACACGCCCTCCAGCTGTACGGTGATGTCGTCGAACTCACGTCTTCCGGGACCGATTCCCCACGGTCATTCGCGTAATGGTCGTTTTTCTCGCCAACCGGGCGAATTTACAAACGAAGCGGCTCCACGACCGCATTCGAACCCGGCTTGGGTCCGAATTCGAAGACGTCCACCGTCGTCGAACCGAACCGCGAGAACCTGGGCAGTACCGAGTCGTTGGGGTCACGAACCCGCAACACTACGTGGAAAACTCAACATATCCAGTGACGGAAGCACGAATCGAGGTGGGCTTCCGACTCGAAACCGGGACGTCGTACGAGTTTTTCTGGATCAACTGGATCGAGCCCACGCGGAACGTGGTGATCGGCTGGCATCAGGACGGCACGCACGACGATCTCGGTCCGGTTCACTTGCAAGTGAGTGAGGGGAAAACGGTCGTGGATCACAAATCGGCCGAGTTCATCGATGCACACCCGCTGGCGGTACTCGATCGGCGACTAGAAACGCTCGAACCGACCGTCGAATCGGTGGTGTGGGAGGACGATCAGCCTGTTAGATTTCGAACGGATTGATCGGTCTCGAGCCCCCGCGATGTGACCACGCTTAAGACTCGGGGCCGATTTCCTTTTCGCATGGAACCACGGGATCTCTCCGAAAACCCGGAGTACGTCGCGGGCCAGGGTATCGAGGAGGTCGCCCGCGAACTGGGGACAGACCCCGCGGATCTCGTCAAACTCGCCTCGAATGAGAACCCTCTTGGTCCGAGTCCGAAGGCCGTGCAGGCGATCCGCGAGACGGCCCCGAAGGTCCACCACTATCCGAAGTCGGTCCACACCGACCTCACCGAGGCGATCGCCGAGAAGTGGGAGGTCGATCCTGCACAAATCTGGCTGTCGCCGGGTGGCGATGGAGCACTCGATTACCTCCCGCGGGCGATGCTCGACCCGGGGGACGGGGTTCTCGTCCCCGAACCGGGATTCGCCTATTACGAGATGTCCGCTCGTTTCCACCACGGGACTGTTCGTCGATATCCGATCGATGAAGCGACCGAGTTCGCGCTCACTCCAGAGGCGGTCCTCGAGAGTTACGACGGGGAGCGGATCGTCTATCTCACGAGCCCGCACAACCCGACGGGTGGTCGGTTCTCCCTCGCCGCGATCCGCGAGATCGCCGATCGAACGGACGAGAAGACGCTCATCATCGTCGATGAGGCCTATGGTGAGTTTGCCGAAGAAGAGAGTGCCCGAACGCTGGTTACCGATCGCGACGACGTGGCCATCTTGCGAACCTTCTCGAAGGCCTACGGCTTGGCCGGGCTCAGACTCGGGTATGCAATCGTCCCAAATGCGTGGGCGGATGCATACGCACGGGTCAACACGCCGTTTGCAGCCAGTTCGATCGCCTGTCGGGCTGGACTGGCAGCACTGAAAGACCGGGAACACGTCGAGGAGACCGTCGAAACGGTTCAGTGGGCCCGGGAATACATGCGGAGTGAAATCGAGGCCCCGGTGTTCGAGAGCCACGGAAACTTCGTCATGGTCGAAGTCGAGGACGCCGCCACTGTCGCAGACGCCATGCGGGAGCGGGGTATCATCATCCGCGATCTGACGAGTTTCGGGCTTCCCGAGTACGTCCGGATCACCGCCGGGACCGAATCGGAGACCGAGCGGGCGGTTCGGGAACTCAACGAGGTGCTTGGGACGTGAGAGTAGCCGTGACTGGAACCCCCGGAACGGGAAAGACGACGGCCACCGAACTCGTCGAGACGGATCTCGATCTCGTGCATCTCAACGAGGTCGTCCGAGAGGACGAACTCCACTCGGAGACCGACGAAGAGCGGGACAGTGTCGTCGCCGACCTCGATGCCATCAGGGAGCACCTCGCAGATAGTGACGATGTCCTCGTCGAATCTCACCTGTCCCATCACCTCGACGTGGATCGGGTCGTGGTCCTCAGGTGTCATCCGAAAACGATCGAAACACGCCTCCTCGATCGGGGTGAAACCATCGAATCGGCTCGCGAAAACGCGGAAAGCGAGGCGCTCGACGTGATACTCTCGGAGGCAGTGACAGCCCATGGCCTGGATTCGGTTTACGAAATCGAGACCACCGATCGGTCCCCAGCCGAAACGGCCCGGGCCGTAGAAGCAGTGATCGCGGGTGACCGAGAACCGAGCGCGGGGACCGTCGATTACACGGAGTACCTATGACACTCGACAGACTCAGACCAGTGGCGAACCTGTTTCTCGACCCCTTCGTCAGTAGCGCAAAACGCGTCGGCTTGACGCCTAATGCCATCAGCTTGATCGCCTTTACGGTCGCCGTGGCCGCCGGCATCTCGTTTTACCAGGCCCGACCGGCATGGTATCTCGCCGGGGCAATTTTCGTCTTTCTCAACGGGTGGCTCGATCTGCTCGATGGGGCACTGGCTCGCGAACTGGCCCTCGACTCCCGTGCCGGGAACCTGCTCGATCACGTCCTCGACCGGTACGCGGACATCGTGATCGTCGCGGGATTGGCCGGCGGCATCGGCCGATATGGTCTGGGATTCGCGGCCGTAACGGGCGTGCTCCTCACGTCGTATCTTGGCACCCAGATCGAAGCCGTCGGATTGAAGCGGGAGTATGGGGGGCTTGTGGGACGAGCCGATCGGCTGGCGTTGATCGGTGTGGTCGCGGTGCTCGTCGCCGTCTATCCCGAGGTCGGGGGTATCTCGCTCGTAGCAGCCCTTCTCGGGCTGCTCGCGTTCGTCGGGCATTTCACCGCACTCCAGCGATTTTACGGTGCCTGGAACGCATTGCGGTAACGGGGTCGCACCATTTAAGGCCGGTGGCAGGTAAGGATCTCTCATGGTTCAGTGTGAGATGTGCGGCGCCGAGACTCACTCCCCGAACACGGTCAAAATCGAGGGCGCCGAGTTGCAGGTCTGTGATGATTGTGCCGAGTTCGGCACGGAGGTAAAGACCCAGGAAACCACGAGTACCTCGACGAAGTACTCGACGAAATCCAGTGGGTCGAGTTCCTCGCGGTCGGCGACCACGGGGGGCAGTGGCAGTTCGAGCGGTCGGCGTCGGGACCTGTATGACGAAATGGAAGAGCTCGCCGAGGACTACGACGACCGGATTCGAAACGCTCGCGAACAGAGCGATCTCACCCAGGAGGAACTCGCAGACCAGATCAACGAGAAGGCGAGTCTGATCCGCAAACTCGAACATGGCGACATTTTGCCGAGTGACGAAGTCCAGTCGAAACTCGAGGGCCACTTCGGGATTTCGCTCACGGCTTCCCAGGAGGCAAGCGAGGAGGAATGGGAGTCAGGCGGCGCTGATTCCGGGTTGACCCTCGGAGACATGGTCGAGCGAAAGGACTGAAAGCGGTTTCACCGGGGCGGCAAAGCCAACCAGCAATCTTTTTCGCCGTTCGATTAGATTCGTCGGTATGTTCGTCCTCGTCAATCTCAAAGCCTACGACGTCGACCCGGTCGAAATTGCCACGGCGGCGGCTGCCGTCGAGAGCGAGAGCGAGACCGAAATTGCGGTAGCCCCGCAGGCGGCGGATATCGCCTCAGTGGTCGAAACAGGGATCGAAACCTGGGCACAGCACACGAGTCCGGTCGAACCGGGCAGTCACACGGGCCAGCCCCTTGCGGAAGGCCTGGCGCGAAACGGTGCGCAAGGCACGCTCATCAATCACTCGGAGCGCCGCCTTACCCTCGCGGACGTCGACGCGGCAGTCGACGCTGCAAAACGGGCTGGACTCGAGACGGTCGTGTGTGCGAACAACCCGGACCAGATCGCGGCTGTCAGTACTCTCGGGCCGGATGCAGTCGCCGTCGAGCCGCCGAAACTCATTGGAACTGGAACGCCCGTGAGCCAGGCCGACCCGTCGATCGTGTCGGCGGCCGTCGGGGCGGCGGCATGGGGCGGCCCATCGGGCGACGTGTACTGGGGGGCGGGGATTAGGACCGCCGCCGACATCGAGGCCGCGGCGGAATTAGGAGCAGACGGGGTTCTCCTCGCGAGCGGCGTTGCAAAGGCGGACGACCCGGCCGCTTCACTCGATGGCCTCGTCGCAGAATAGGAGTCACTCGGGGTGGACTATCACTCGCTTGACCCGGACTGTTACTCGCCCGACTCGGACTATCACTCGCCTGACCGGATTGTTACTCGCCTGACTCGGACGGTCATTCGCCCGGACCGGACCGTCACTCGCCTTCGTTGAACGACTCGATACTTGCCTGGCCTCGAATTTCCGTGTCGGTTTCCCCGTCCTGAATATCGGTCTCTGACACGTCCGACCAGTCCTCGAGACCCGCCTGTTCGTTGTCGGCGAAGCTGAGATTTGATACCCGGACGCCCAGTTTTCGGACGGGATCCCCCTCGAACTCGTCGAAGAGTGACTGGGCCGTTTCGTGGACCAACGCTGGATCGTCGACAGGGCCGCCAAGTGAGTGCTCCCGCGTAGCCAGATCGAACGGCGGCTCGATGACTTTGATCCCGATCGTTCGGTAGAGTGCCCCTTTGTCGGTGGCTCTGGTTGCAACTGCACGGGCGAGCGCTTCGATGCGTTCCCGAGTACGTTCCGGGTCTGAAATCGGTTCGCCGAACGAGGATTCCCGCGAGAGACTCTTCGGCCGGCCACGAGACTCGACTTCCCGTTCGTCGATGCCCCGGGCGCGGAAGTGGAGGTCCCGGCCGCGCTCACCGAATTGGTCGGTGATGTCCTCGAGGTCGGCCTCCGCGAGGTTTCCGATAGTTTCGATTCCCAGGTCGTAGAACGTGCTGGCGCTTTTGGGACCCACGCCGTGCAGGTCCTCGATCGGGAGCGGATCGAGAAAGTCCCTGAGTTCCTCCGGTGGGATGACTGTTAGCCCGTCGGGTTTGTCGTGATCCGAAGCGATTTTTGCTGCGCTCATGTTCGGCGCGACGCCCACGCTCGCCGGGACGCCAACCTCGCGCTCGATTCGCTGTTTGACGTGTCGGCCAAAACCTTCGGCGACATCCCAGGCCGTTCGATCGGTCACGTCGAGGTAGGCCTCGTCGATGCTGACCTCCCTGACCGACTCGCTTAGTTCGTACAAAATCTCCTTGACGTCCCTGGCGACGGATTTGTAAAAGTCGTGATCGACAGAGCGGTAATGGGCGACGGGATCACCTTTAGCAGCCGCCTCGGGGTTCGTTTCCGCCCGAGGGAGTCTATCGAGGGCCTCTGAAATCGGCTGGGCACTCTCGACGCCGTACTCTCGCGCCTCGTAACTGGCCGTTGCGACCGCACCGATCGTCTCTCCGGGTTCATAGCCCATACCGACGACGACTGGTTCACCCGCGAGTTCGGGCTCACGCAGCCGCTCACAGGACGCATAGAAGCAGTCCATATCGACGTGGAGGACGATGGCCGGGTCGGTCTTCGCAGCACCCGGAAGCCGACCCTCGCGAGGCATAGGTGACCCTCGGAACTGCGGCCATTTAACGACCACCCTACGCAGCAATCTCGAGGATTACAAACGTACTCTTTCAATCGGTCCCGGCGCCTTCGACGCGAGTGCCATTTTCGCGGCATTCTTCGAGTCCGTGCTTTGCGGCCATGCCTGCATCGTGGGCAGTCGTTCCCGTTCCGACTCCGACCTGCAGGGTTACGTCTGCGGTCGCTTCGACGTGATCGATGATGGACTCATAATCGGTTCGATCGAGCTTCGGACACACCGTGATGACGTTGTCGCCACCGACGAAGAAGGCCAACCCCCCGTACTCGTCGTGGAGGTGGCGCATCAGCGTGGCATATCCTTGCTCGATGTGGATGAACGTGGAGAAGGCATCGAGTTCGTCGGTGTACTTCCCCGTCGCGTCGATCACGTCGAAGTGGGCGATCTGGACGTCGTCGTCGGTCCGATCCGCCTTCGAAATCGTGCTTCCGAGCAACTCTTCGGTTCGTTCGTGATCCTGTGCACTTCCCCGGTCCTGCAGTCTGGCGGTGGCCTCGATCAACGCCTCGCTCGGGGACGGGCCATGGCCGATAGCCATGCTGATGGTGACCGGGTATCGGTTGCCGACAGATTCCTGGATGCGGGCGTGATCCGAGACGTCCATCCCGTTCGTCACCGCGATCATGTTGTCAAAACGGGTGAAAAAGACGTAGCCCCCGTTGGCTCCAAACTGCTGGGAGAGGTCCGCATACAGCCGCGATTGAAGCGTCTGGAGGTCGACCTCCCGCCGGGGAGAGGGAGTGACAGTCCACGGCCCATAATTGTCGATCTGGATGAGTGTGACCTGCGTGTTCGTCACGATGAGTCGTCCTTTTCACCGTCTGGCTTAACCGTTTACGGTCCATCGCGAGCGGAATGCCGGGACGAGTTAACGCACAGTAGTTTCATTACTATGGGAAAGTAATTGAAATACGTTACACTTATTGAATCGCTCCGCGAAACCAAGGCTGAGATGGACCGTCGAGCGTTCCTGTCGGGAATTGGAAGTGCAACGGTGGCTGGCTTTTCCGGGTGTTCGGCTCTCGGACAGGTCGAACCCTCCGAGTCACCGGTGAAAATCGTGACCGTCGATCAGCCACCACACTTTCAGGCAGAGGTCATGGAACGGGAGGGATTCTTCGGTCGGTTGCCGGTCGAGATTCGACGCGACCGGGCCAGCCCGACGAGTGCGTCCGGTCTGCTTGTCTCGGGGAACGCGGACGTGGCGATGCTCGGAATCGTGCCTGCGCTCGTCGCGATCGACAAGGGTCAGTCCGCCCACATCGTCTCGGCCAGTTCGAAAGACGCCTTTGTCGTCCTGTTTCACGAGTCGGCGGCGATGTTTTTCGAGGCCCCGGATTCCGGTGGATTTGCGGGTTTCAGGGAGTCCATGGGCCGGAAAGTGAAACTCGGCACCTACCCGAGGGGAAGTTCCTCGGACATCACTGCCCGCTACTGGATCGAGGAGGAACGTGAGGCAGACCGTTCGGATGTCGATCTCGTGCCGCTCGACGGGGCGGGGGCCTCCCAGCAGGCCTTGCTGGCGGACGAGGTCGACGGGGCCGTTATTCCCGAACCCACGCCGACGCTCATCGAGGAGCGAGCCGAGTCGTCCTATCGACGCGTCGCGTCGGTCGGTGAGTTTCTCCCCGGCCAGCCGGCGGGCGTGACAGTCGTCCGCGAGGAATACGCAGCGGAGAATCCGGGAGTTATCGAGGCGTTCGTCGAGGCGCATGCAGAAGCCAGTCGGTTCATTCGAACCCAGCCGGAGACTGCTGCGACGTATCTAAGCGAGGCGTTCGGTGGCGAGCGGGCACTCGATTCCGAACTCGCATTGATGGCCCTCGACTCGTCTGAGACTGCCTATCTCACGGACCCACACGAGATTGCCGCCGGGGCTGAGGTCATGGCCGAGTATGCTGCTCGTCTGGGCAAGATCGAACAAGCGTATGCGGCGGACCGGATCGTCGAAACCACCTACTACGACCGGGTGATCGCGTGAGTCACTTCGTCCTGTCGAGGGTCGACCTTGGTCGGCCGGACCACAGTCGCAGCGAACTGCTGGTCAAGGCGCTTCTGTACCGACTTTTCATGATTGCACTCACGGTCGCCGTCGCCTTTCTGGTGACACAAGACACCGGTTCGGCACTCCAGATCGGGGTCGTGACGAACGGCATCAAAACGGGGACGTACTACATCTACGACCGGTTCTGGTCCAGACTGTCCCTGGGTGGATAATCGATGGCCAACAGCGAACTCAATGGGGTGACAGTGGTCGACCGCGAGACGATTACACTCCCGCGATTTTGGCCGAGGAAATCCATTCGACGTGGACTCCTTGGGGCCGGGGGCTTTGTTCTCGCATGGACGCTTCTCGCGAGCACGGTCCCAGCGTACCTTCTCCCGACCCCCTTTGCCGTCGCGTCGGCTTTCATCGATGAACTCACCGCGCCAGCCCTGTACACCGTTCCCTGGGCTGGGGCCGACCTCCAGTTGACGGCTCTCTCGGTGGCCCTCCTGCAGAGTCTCACCCACTACCTTCCCGGACTCTTTTTCGGTGTCGGCCTTGGCCTCCCACTCGGAATCGTGCTGGGCTGGTCCTCGCGGCTCGACGAGATTTTCTCCCCCGTCGTGGGGCTTCTCAGACCGATTCCGCCCCTGGCCTGGATGGGCTTCGTGATCGTCTGGGTCGGCATCGGACACGCCGGGGCGGCGGTTATCGTCGCGCTCGGCTCGTTCTGGATCACCTTTTTCAGCGCAATGGAGGGCGTCAAAACTCTCCCTGCTGAATACACCGACGTCGGTCGGAGCCTTGGCATCGAACGCAGTTTCGTCATGCTCCGGAAAATCGTCGTTCCCGGGATCGCGCCCTTCGTTTTCACCGGAATCCGGACGAGCATCGGTCGGAGCTGGATGATCGTCGTGGCCGCCGAACTGTTCGGCGCACCCGGTTTGGGCTATGAAATCATTACCACTGCCCAGAGTCTCTCGATGGACGTGAGCATGGCCTACATGCTCGCACTCGGTCTCGTCTATTTGAGCTTCGATGCCGGATTCCAACTCCTCAGAGAGGTGATCGTGCCGTGAACCGGGAAGCCGCACCCGCCCGGATCTCCCTAAAGGGGGTCTCCAAGCGTTATGAGGCTGGCGACGGACCCATAAGGGCCCTTTCGAACATTGATTTGACCATCCCCGACGGGGCCTTCTACAGTGTTGTCGGTCCATCAGGAAGCGGGAAGACCACGCTCCTTCGCCTGATTGCGGGTCTCGATCACCCGACTTCGGGTCAGGTTCGAATCGGGGACACACCAGTCGAGGACGCCGGTCCCGATCGGGGGCTGGTCTTCCAGGATGTGACACTCTTTCCGTGGCGGACCGTCGCGGAGAACGTCCGCTTTGGGCTGGAAGTCGACGGCACGAGTCCGGCAGCGGCAGATCGCCGGGTCGAGGACTTGCTCTCGATGGTCGGGCTCGCAAAGCGCCGCGATTCGTACCCGGATGAACTCAGCGGGGGCATGACAAAGCGAGTCGGGATCGCCCGCGCACTCGCGCCCGACCCCGAAATCCTGTTGCTCGACGAGCCGTTCTCGGATCTCGACGTGGCGACCCGGGAGTCGCTAAAGCGGGACCTTCTCGACCTCTGGAAGCGCCTCGAGAAGACCGTGCTCCTCGTGACCCACACCGTCGGCGAGGCGGTTCGACTCTCCGACTCGGTCGTCCTTGTCCAGGGCCAACCGGGCAGGGTCGATACCGTCGTCGACGTGGACATCGACCGGCCCAGGGATCCGGAGACGGACAGCTTCAGGCCCTACGTCAACGCTATTCGTGACTCGATTTGGAGCTCCCATACCGATCGAATAGTTTTCGATCCGAAACAGACCTGAAAACTATGACACTTCACGCACTTGCACTCGCGGCAGACCGGTTCGGCGATCGCTCGCTCAGCTACCCCTATTACCGCCTTCAGGAGGCGGGTCATACCGTCGACATCGCGTCCCCCGACGGCGGGCCGGTTACCGGCCTCCACGGAATCGATTTCGATGCCGACCTTCCGATAACCGAGGTCGAATCGACGGCCTACGACCTCCTCGTGCTCCCAGGCGGATACTCCTCGGAGGCGATCAGGATGAAAGCGCCGGAGGGCATCGAAATCGTTCGTGATTTCGACGAGGCTGGGAAACCGATCGCCTCGGTCTGTCACGGGGCCCAACTGCTCGTCAGTGCTGGGGTCGTCGATGGCCGTCGCCTGGCGTGTCACCCGTCGATAAAGGACGACGTGCTGGCCGGTGGTGGAACCTTCGTGAACGGCGCGGGGGTCGTGGACGACAATCTAATCACGGCCCGCGATTACTCGGACGTGGCAGACTGGCTTTCGGCGGTCCTCGGCGTGGTCGATGAACCGACCGTGGCTAACGGCGGCACGGTGAATGCCAATCGAGAACGGGATGCGGCCACCGACAGTGCGATCGGTACACCGATTGAATGGAAGCCGATCGGAACGATCTATTCTCCGTACACCGAGGAGTCGGGAATGCCGATTCAGGGGGCATTTTCGGACGCGATGGGCGTCATCGAAGTCGACCCCGAGTACGAAGACGGCCTGCTCGACATCGAGGGCTTCTCACACCTCGTCCTGCTCTATCGCTTCCACACCGCCGCGGACTACGCTCTCCGAACCCGGCCGTTTATGGAAGACGCAGTCCACGGAGTCTTTGCGACCCGCGCCCCACGGCGGCCGAATCCCATCGGAATGTCGGTGGTAGAACTGGAGAACGTCTCGGGAACCTCGCTTTTCGTCTCCGGGATCGATGTGCTCGACGGTACACCACTGCTTGACATCAAACCGTTCGACCCAGCCTTCAACGGCGTCGAGGAAGCCACGATCGGCTGGCTCGAAGCGCCGATTGAGAACGAGCAACGACGACGTGCCGACGATCGGTTCATCGAGTGAGTCGGGCCGGCACTAACCGATGGTGGGCAGACGATCGGTTCATCGAG
>CAZJZA010000016.1:0-13580 GCA_964550355.1 uncultured Halobacteriales archaeon | reverse complement strand
GACGGAGGCAGAGCCCCCCTCGGACGCAGCAACGACCTTCCAGGACCGGGTAGCGGAAAGTGAGGCCCTTTCGGTAAAAAATAGCGCCGCAGAAATCGGCGTGCTATTAGTCACGGGGACACCCACTTCCTTGATCGAGTTACTCGGCCGCACCGAGGTCCGGGGTCTCTTCTCCGAAGAAACCTTCGAGCAGGCACTGGCCCAACAAAATTCAGCCGAGTGATCACGTGGGAAAGACACCTAAACACGGTCGAGTGATCACTCAAGGAAGACGTCTATCGTCACCGTCCGCACATACACCGCATCGGTGTCAAACGTACAGGAAACAGTCTCTCCGGCAACATCACAGTTCTCCACGCCGGTCTCTGATTCGAGCCACTCCGCCCACGCTGATGGACGATCGCTCGTCACGTTGAGCGTGACGTTATACTCACCAGACGCGGTATAGGAATAGACTGACTGGGTCGCAACCGTACTTCGAACCAGAACGCGACCGGATCCGCTGATTCCCGCGTCCCTGCCCCGCGTCTCGACGAGGGTAAGGACCGTCTCCTCCCCGAAGCGGAACGGGGGGCCGTCAGTCATAAGCGAAAAACCCCGATCGGTTCGAATCGTCGCCCCGCCACTGTAGAAGATTTTCCGGTCGTCCGATTGGGTGTAAACAAGTGGGTCGACTGTCGTTCGATTGTACCCCTCATCCTCGACCGTGACGTTGATTCTCACCGGATCACCGAAACTGAGTCTCGCGTTTGCGAGTCGAATCTCGGTAGCCCGACTGGTAACCCCCGATTCGAGGTGGTCAGCGACGTTTGCATCGAGGACTTCAAAGACACGCTGGGCGTTGTCGAACCGTTCGGCATCTCTGACAGTATTGAGACTGTTGTATCCGCCGACAGTCACGAGAGCGACCGAACTGATGATCAAAGAGAAGATAAGGATGTAGCCCAGCACGTCGCTGACCCCTCTATCCATCGGTAACCTCCAGCGTGCCGGAAGCACCAGTGATAACGAGGTCACCACCCTCCACGGTGCCGGTTTTAACTTTCGACGTATTCTTGATGGGTATCGTTCGCGAGATGGTCGGGTCGGTCGTTTCCAGCGCGAGTGTGACAGTAGTATCAGACGCACGAACGGTCACTCGATAGTCGCTTCCAGCCACTGTTTGTGGGAGCGATGTCCGAATCGTCACCTCACCCTCGCCCGTTCTGAGAAGCCGATCAGCCGTCTCGAGATCGGCCGCGAGCCGGTTACCAATTACGTCGAGTTCTGCCCGGACGGTCCGCTCTTGCTGATCTGTTACAACCGAGGTTCCACTGATCAAGAGCCCAGTGATGAGGACCGTGGCGATCCCGAGGTTCAATACGTACCCGACCACGGTCGAAACCCCTCTGTCTACACCCGCCATACGACCACCTCGATCCGGATCACGTTGTACAGTGGCCCCTCGTCCACGTTCCCTGCGAAATACCCCGTTGTATTTTCAACTGTTTGTGCCGAAACGGACCCGTCTGCGTGTCTGAGACGGTCGTCGTCGTAAAGGGTGACCGTGTGGGTAACGCTCACCGAATGGTCAGAGGGTTCACCCTGATGGAGAACTCGGCGCTCACGCTGGCTTTTCTCTGCGTTCAGATACAACACGTTTACGTTGTAGACCATCCCCTTCTCGCGAAAGGCAGATTCGAGGGTCGACCCGAATTCGGTCGGGATGATGTCGGAATACTGCCCGGAATCCCCCGAGTCGTGGAATCGAGTCCCGGTCTCGTTCCAGTAAAGGACCGTTTCACGGAGCGTTCCCCGTTCGTCAGCAGCGGCAAGCAAACCGGCCGCCGTTCCCGCCCCCTGGGTCTGGAGGTGCTGATTTGCCGTACTCGCTGTCAGCGGTGTCACCGCAGTCACTTGCAGCGCAAAAATAACACTCGTGAAAATCAACATCGCCGCTGCAATCCCTTCGAGGACGTGGGCTTGACCCCGATCGCGACCATCTTTCGGTCGAGTGTATCCCTCCATCGTTACCACACTCGAACTGTCACGTTGGCTGGAGCCCCTTCATAGAAAATGACCCGCCAGGCAGCGGTGACCGAACCTGATGAGGGGGGCGTTGGACCAACGTTTTCGATTATCCCAGTCCGATTATCCAATGTGACGTTGAGCCGAACCGACTCGTCGATTCTGAGGGACGTGGCAAGTTCTGACTCATCCTGGTCGAATACCGCCGATACGTTTTCCGGTGTCGTAATAGCGGAGTCCGGAGACGAGAGTTCGTCCGACACTAGCGTGCTAACCGCCCGATCCGCAATCACGGGATCGGCTTCAGAGCCGGTCGCAAACGGATCGAGCATCCCCGGGATGACGGCGATGACGATCACCACTGCAAGAAGGAAGATCACCGTCCCAAGGAGGAAATCGAGGGTTGATTGCCCCCGGTTGTTCGACGCCATCGTGGCTCGGATGCGATCTTTTAGCTCAAGTGTCGATCGAATATGATCGTTCGGATCGATTGCCGATCGAATATGATCGTTCGGATCGATTGTCGATCGAGTGGGATCTTTCGGATCGATTGTCGATCGAATACGATCTTTCATATGAACGCCCACACCACCAGCGCGATCGTCGGGAGGACAATCGCGTATTTCAGCCCGGCGAGTAAGCGAGCGTTGCTGATGTACCCCGAGATGACCCCGGCCAGGATCCCCTGAATCGTCACCGCGTGGAAGAACAAGAGTTCGAGGACTGCCACGTCCAAACTTGCTCCGAACGACGCCCCGGTTCCGGTCCCAGGTGGGCCACCGGTTTCGGCAGCCTGGCTCGTCAGTCCGGAAAGGACTTCGAGGAACTCGACCTGAAGAATGACCATCACCGCCAGAAGGGTGAGGTACGTCATTACGATAATGACGACCTGCATTCGGGCCCTGGAGGTCCGTTCTCGCTCGATGTCGTCCTGGTTCTCACTCGCCTGGGCAGCCGTCGACAGGACGGCCGTAATCCGACTCGACGCTTCCTGCGCCTTCGTAACCAGGTTGACCGTTCGAGCGAGCCGGGGGACGTGATACTTGTTGTTGAACTCGACGAGTGCCCGTGAGAGAGTCATGCCGTAGACGACCTTCGCGTAGATTTCGTCGAACTCATCTGAAAGCCGGCCAGTCGAGGTATCGGCGACCGTTCGAATCGACTCTAACAACGTGAGCCCGGTGTCGTTAGCACTCGAGAGTTTTCGAAGGTTCTCCGAGAGTTTTCCCGTAATCCGGTGTCTGGTATGCTGGTTCCACTCGTAGAAAATCGAGAGGGGAATCCCGATCACGTAAAGCGGTAAGAAGACGTATATGAACGTCGAACCGACCGGATTATCGACCATTCCATCGAATGACGTCGGCACGATGCCCGAGACCAGCACGTTACCGACGATCAATCCCGTAATCGGAACGGTAATAACCAACGTGAGAAGGGGCCGTTCCCTGAAGTAATACTGGGGTCGACGGAGAAACTGACTAATCGAATATCGGCGGCTACGACTTCTGATGCGGGAAAAAAGGGCCGTGTCGTCGGCGTGTTCGAATTCCCCGTTCTCCGCTCCATTGTGGCTCTCCACGTCAGTCACGATGTCCAGATCCAGATAACCGTCGCCAGGTTCGTCCTGTTTGACCGTCGAAACCATGACGAGAAACGCCACGCTGACGAGGGGTAAGAGCACGTAGACTGTCGAAAACAGGAGGAACTGCTGGGACTGGCCGAGCATACTCATGACCACCAGCACGATGATCAACAGGAGCGGGAAAAGCGAGAGAGTCATGTACATCTCGCCGAAAAGTTCCAGCGTCTGGAGGGTCATCTCCTGCTGCTGTTTCGCGGTGCGCATGTGAGTCTCCTTTTTGTCCTCGAGAAATCCAGCCATGTCCCCGCCACTGTTGATGATCGAAAGCATGTCCGTGAAAAACTGTGCGAGGTCGTCACTGGGGGTTTCCATCGAGCGGCGGCGAATCGCCGTGCGATAATCGACGTCGAAGTATTCGGTCTCCTGGACGATCGTCCGGAACTCGAGGGCGACCTCGCCGTATGTGTCCTCGGCCCTTGCCATCGCTTCGAGGATTTCGAGTTGATTGAGCCCGCCGATCGAGAGGGCATACATGAACGAGACCGCGTCGGGAAGCAGCATATTGATCTCCCGCTTGCGGGACGTGGAGCGAGAATAGGGAAGCAAGACGAGCGTGCCAAACCCCCCGACGAATCCGATCGACCCGAAGAAAACACCGGTCACGACGATCAAAAGTGGGACCTTGATCGTCTCGAAGAACGCTGCCATTTCCGGCCCCGAGACCGGCAGGCCGATCGAAACCTGGACGTCGATGAATCCGCTTCCGAAGAGGAACCAACCGAAACCCGTTCCGAAAAACCACAACAACAATCCACCGAGAAACCCGTATCCGAGCGCTCGGGAGACGTAGAGTTCGACGGTTTCTTCCATCCGGGCCTCGGCCAACTTCCGTTCGAGATCTGAGACGAACTCCGAGTCCTCGCCGAATACCCACTCATAAAGCGGGTAAAACAGGTCAGCGAACCGCTCGGATCGCCCGCTCAGGTAGCCGGCCCTGGTGCTCATTCGGTATTTTCCTCCCGACTGTCAGACTGAGTTTCGGAGTCATCGTTTTGGGGATCGGAATCGGCTGCCCGTTCCGGCCCGGCAGCGACCGAGGGTTGTGCCGCGTCATCCCCGGGGAGAAGATCAGCAATATTCGGTGCGTCCGCCCCCCAGTATTCCGGAAACAGTTCCTCTGCTGCTTCTTCGAGAATTTCACCGGTGGTTTCGAGAATATCCTCGTCCGGGTCCGGGCGGGGGACCATCGACTCGGTATCTGGATCGACGTCGATCAGCACGCTTTCGATCTCCCGAAGATCAGCGAGCGCGGCTTCGAGTTCGTCGTTTGCAAGCAGCGCCAAAAGCGTCTCGGGATCGTTGATGTACGCCTGAATCGTGGCAGCGACCTCGGTGTAGGTATCGAGCCCGTTTTCGATAAGATAGGCCAGGATGACTCGTCGCTCGAACAGTTGTTCTTGCAACTCGACTTCGGACCACCCGCGATCGAACTTGATTTCCTCCAGGGTCGTCGACTCCGCAGTACTCCGGTAGGTATCCGTTTCGGGCCGCCACTGGAAGACGTCATTGACGTTAATTTCGTCGTTTTCAGCGTCGTATCGTCGGATTTCGGTGATGTTCCGACTCCGGCGCACTTTCTTTCCACGGACCCGGGTAGACGCCTGGATGGACACGAGATCGAGTGCCGTAAACAAGGTTTTTGAGACGTTGATCGGGTCGGTCGTAAACCGCTTGATGACCTCGCTGACGTTATCCGCGTGGAAGGTGGTATAGGTCGTATGCCCCGTGGACATGACCTGAAAGAGCGTTCGTCCCTCCTCCCCACGGACCTCGCCCATGATGATGTAATCGGGACGTTGCCGGAGAGCGGCTTCGAGCAGGTCGAACTCATCGATGTCACCGGCTTCGTCCTGGCCAAACGAGGGGCGAGTGACCGAGGCGATCCAGTTGCGTTGTGGCAACTCGACTTCACGGGTGTCCTCGATCGAGACGATTTTCGCGTTGCTCGGTATGAACAGGGAGACGGCGTTCAGACTCGTCGTCTTCCCCGAGGCGGTGCCCCCGCCAAAGAGAAGCGACTTGTTACTCTCGATACAGAGCCAGAGAAACGCCATCTCCTCGAGGGAGAACGTCTTCCAGTTGATCAGGTCGACCGGCGTGAAGGGGACGTCTTTGAACTGCCTGATCGTGTAGTTCGTCCCGTGATCCGAGACCTCAGTCCCGAGTGTCAACTGGGCCCGCGAGCCATCGGGTAACGTGGCGTCGACCTGGGGTTGCCGTTTGCTGATCCCCTTCCCGGAGCGCTGGGCGAGTTTGACCACGAAATCGTCCAGTTGCTCGGTGCCGTGGCTCACGTTGGTGATGAGCTGTTCGTAGTCGGTATGATAGACGAAGACGGGACTCTCATAGCCGTCACACGAGATATCCTCGACGTTGATGTCATGTTTGATCCCGTCGATCCGCTCGTACCCGGTGAAGTCCCGGGAGAGCAGATACCGAAGTTTCTCGACCTGATACTCGTTCAGTTCCGGTTCGTTTTCCGCGACAATCGCCGATTCGGGTCGGGCCGATATCCCATCGAGGGCTTCAGTCGTCTCGTCTTCAGGGGTGCCGGAAAACCCCAGGCGCCGGCCAATTCGACCCAGCAACCCCGACCGCTCGGATAAATCGACCCACCCCGAAAGTTTCGATCGAACACCGTCGGTCTCCGAAGCGTCATAGAGGTCATACCGGTTCAACAACCGGTCCGTCTCTCGCTCGATAACACTCCGGCGCTCGGCATCCGACCCGCCGATAGTGACCCCTTCCTCTGCGTACTTGATGGCCGTGCGAAGCTTATCGGTCAGAAAGGCACGCAAGTCCGCCTCGACTTCGGTCTGATACGGCTCGACCACGTAGTACTTCTTCTCGTTTTCCTTCCGCGAATGAAAGATCGCGACGAAGGCATATGGCTTGTTGACCCAGTATCGTTCCGCCTCCTCGAAGTGGGTCTTTTTCTCCATTGGGACGGCCCGCTCGAGGTCGTACCTGTTCGTGACCGTCGTCACTCCAGAGACGGTCGAGAAAAACGCGTCTTCGTCAAGATTCGGTTGCACGTCGCCAGTCCGCTCGTCGACAAGTTCGTCCAGCGCCGTAGCCGTCGATTCGCCATAACTGAGGACGCTTTCGATTTTGTCTGGGTCGAACCCGAGATGTGCCGCTTTCTCGAACGGTTCAATTGTTCCCGAATCGTCCCGTGGTGGCGCTCCCGTCTCGTCGTAATAGTACTCCCACCTGAAATGCGTCCAGGTGTAGTGGTCCTGCCGAACTGGAATGTTGCCCTCGATAAGGTCGGTGACGGCGCGGTCAAGTTTGGTCGCCGACCTCACCGCTCGGCCGATACGTGAGCGGGTACGTTCGTTGGCCACCTCGGCGTTTGTTTTGGTGCCCCTGCCGTTTGCTTTGTTGGCGCTGGGGTTCGTTTCGGTGTCCAGCTCGGCGGGGTCCGTGACTTTCCGCCCCCGCTCTCCGACGTGGTCCGGATCAGTCGATGGGTTACTACGTTGGTCGTCCCCATCGACTTCGTCGGTTCCCATACTGCTCTCTTTTACTGACCACCCGGATAAAGTCTTGCGGGACAAATCACCCGGCGGTTCCGCGGCGCAGTGAAACGAGACGGTCGGCGATCCCCGATCGGTACTGTTCCGGTTTCGTCAGTGCGAGCTGACCAACTTCATCGAACCGACGGCGAGCCAGTTCGGCAGCTACCTCGTCGGACAATTCATCGAGCGCCCATGACTCGATCGACCGTTCCTGATCCGGTAAAAGCGCTCTGAGCATTTTATCGGTCAAGGTCTCCTCGAGCCACGTCTCAAATTGTGGTGGGGTTCCGGCCGGTTCCGGTGGCACTCGAGAAATCGCTTCGAAATCGTTTCGCAGTAACGAGACCGCTTCACCCCGCTTTTTTCGAAGGACGATCCCGGCGGCTTTCTCGGATCCGAATGCCGTCTCCGGAATAATCTCCACCCCCATTGAAAGGTCGCGTGCGTGGGCTTCCCGCTCCACCGTCGGAATAGACCAGAGACCAATTTCTTCGAACACCCGTTCGGTCACGTCGACCGGCGTGAACGAATCCCTGGTCCCGTCCCAAATTTCGAGTCCAAAAACCGGAGGCATGGTTTCCCATTCGTACTCGATTCCCATCGAAAGCGGCGCGAGCACGTAAAAGGTATACTCGCTGACCTCCCTGACTGCGGTTCGCAGTCTGTCCCGATCCAGATGTGTCCGTATCGCCGCAATCGCCCGACGATATGGCCAGGGCCCGTCGGAATCGAAATCACCGGATTGACCGGCCATCGTGAGCAGTCCGGATGACTCCATCCGGACCGCGAACACCCCACCCGTGATGAACTCTCGAAGCCAAAAATGGCCGCCATCGAGATAGCCCGTCGGGCGCTCCTCGAACGGCTCGACTGCTCGATAGTGCCGCATCACAAAGCACCGACGAAATGAACACACATATCGCCACCGGTGGGTGACCGCTCAAACCGGAAAGAGACCGACCAGCGACTGTCTTTCCATCAATAGATCAGGACATCGACTGTCATTGCACCAAAAATCAGGACATCACAGCCATTACACCAAAAGACCAGGATATCACGGTCATTGCACCAAAAATCAGGACAGCACAGTCACTGCACCAAAAGGCCAGCAACGCGGCCTATCGATCGATACAATGACTGTTTGAACATCTGATAGGGTTTTAACCGTCCGGGATTTACGGACACAATAACGCGCATGTCGAGTCCACTCACCAAAATTCGAACGGGAGACGCCACGGCATCGACCGAACCGAGAGTCGTGGCCCTGGACGGGAGTGAAGTGGACGAAGTATTCGAGGCGCTCGCCTCGGGTACCCGTCGACGAATGCTAGAGGAACTCTACGACGAGCCCTCGACCCCCTCGGAATTGGCCGAATTGACCGATACCTCCCTGCAGAACGTACACTACCACATCGAAAAACTCGCCGGTGTCGACCTCGTCGAACCCGTCGGAACGCGCTACTCGGAAAAAGGGGCTGAGATGTCCGTTTTTGCGCCGACCAGTGACCCACTCGTTGTCGTCGAAGGCGAGAAAGAGCGCGAGGAAATGGAATCCCGTCTCAAGCGGATGGTGGGGGCGATTTCCACGATCGCGGTCGGCAGTGTCCTCGCGCAGTTCTTCCTGGGATCACGGATTTCCCCAAATGTAACCGCTGATGGAGTCGACGTGAGGATGACGACTGAAGCGGTCGAAGAGTCCGCACAATCTACCCCAAAAGTCCTCGACACGCTCGGAAATTTCCTCGTCGAGCCGGGCGCGATGGTACTCGTCGGCGGCCTGATCGCCCTACTCGCCCTGGAGATCATCTATCGCCGGTATTCCGAATAGATCGAGGTTGCAGCGCGGTCGCAAGGCACGCGTCCACCGGACGGGTTAAGGTGAACGGGCGACCGAGTTTGTCACGAATAAAGGATGGCCGACACCACCGAGAAGGATAGCGATCTGCGTAGCACGAAGGTCACCGAGGGCGTCGACCGGGCCCCACATCGTTCGCTTTTCAGGGCGGCAGGACTCGACGACGAGGAAATCCATCAGCCACTCATCGGGGTCGCAAACTCCTGGAACGAAATCGTCCCGGGACACGTTCACCTCGACGAACTCGCGACACACGTGAAAAGGGGCATCCGAGACGCTGGCGGCACGCCGCTCGAATTCAACACCATCGCCGTCGACGACGGGATCGCAATGGGTCATGAGGGAATGCGGTCGAGTCTTCCCTCGCGAGAGACGATCGCGGATTCGGTCGAGTTGATGGTAAATGCACACCAATTCGACGGTCTCGTCGCAATGGCCTCATGTGATAAGATCGTCCCCGGAATGTTGATGGCCGTCGCTAGACTCGACATTCCGGCCATCGTCGTCACAGGGGGCCATATGGCCGCGGGGAGTTTCAACGACGAGCCAGCCGATCTGGTCACGGTCTTCGAAGGAGTGAGCAAATACAACGAAGGCGAACTCAGCGAAGACGAACTCTACGAACTCGAATGTTCGGCCTGCCCCGGCGAAGGATCCTGTGCAGGCATGTTCACGGCGAATACGATGGCCTGTGTCACGGAAGCCCTGGGTCTTTCCCTTACCGAATGTGCGACGTTCGGGGCGACCGACACCAAAAAGCAGGAGATCGCGTACGAGAGCGGTACCGAAGTGCTCGAACTCGTCAGGAACGATGTCCGGCCGTCCGATCTGCTCACCGAAACGGCGTTCGAAGACGCACTTCGGGTCGATCTCGCGTTGGGTGGGAGTACCAACACCATGCTTCACGTCCCTGCAATCGCGGCTGAAGCCGGGCTTTCCATCACGCTTGCGGACTTCGACGCCCTCGCCGAGGAGACGCCACATCTGGCCCACATGAGCCCAGCCGGTCCGTGGCGGATGGAACATCTCAGAGACGACGGAGGCGTGCCCGCTGTTATGGCCGAACTCGATTCCGAAATGCACACCGACCGGCTGACAGTCGAAGGAATTTCCATCCAAGATCGGATCGAAGACGCGACGCCGAGTGGAACTGTCATACAGCCCCGCGAAGATCCCGTCCACGACGGCGGCAGTTTGGCCGTTTTGAAGGGGAACCTCGCCCCTGACGGGGCAGTCGTCAAAGCGGGGGCCATGAACGAATCGATGCATCACTTCGATGGGCGTGCCCGCGTTTACGAATCCCAGGGTGCGGCTCTCGATGCGCTCGACGAAGGCGACATCGATCCCGGGGACGTCATCGTGATCCGCTATGAAGGGCCGCGGGGTGGGCCAGGAATGCCCGAGATGCTCGAACCGACCTCGAAAGTGAGCGGGTCACCTCGGCTCTCCGGCGAGGTGGCATTGATCACCGACGGTCGCTTTTCCGGTGGCACTCGCGGTGCAGCGATCGGGCACGTCAGCCCCGAGGCGGCTGCCGGTGGGCCAATCGCTCTCGTCGAAGAAGGGGATCAGATCGTCATTGACATCGACGAGGACCGTCTCGAACTTGACGTGCCGCGGGCGACACTCGAAGCCCGATCCAAACGCTGGGAGCCACCCGAGAACGATGTCACAGGAGTGCTCGAAAAGTACGCCTCGATGGCGAGTAGTGCTGCGACAGGAGGTGTCCTCGAAGCACCACCGCTCGCCGGTGTCGAAATTTCGCTTCCGGACGAAGACTGAGGTAGTTTCGCTCAAAAAGCCGAGGAAACCGCACTCGTCGCCGGCGGCTCCGAAACATGTCTTTTTCTATACCGATTCGATGTCCGAATCCGACGGTGTTCCCTCGACCGGTTCCGCACGAGCGAATCGTGGCCCAACACTCACGACCTCGACGGTGACGAGGTCACCGATCGCCGTATTGGGAACGAAGACCACGTAGCCGCCTTCGACATAGGCGATGCCGTCGCCCTCTTCGCCCTTCGAGTCGATTTCGACTTCGAGCCGGTCTCCTTCGTCGACGGGCGGGGTCGACCGATTAGTTTCGGTCCGGGGTGAACTGCCGGTGGATTTAGCGGAGTCCAGGACCCCAAATCTGTAGACAGTCTCCGGATTAAGGTCCCCCACGTCGAGTTCACGTTCTGGAATCGAAATCACGTATTCACCATCTCTCCGTTCGATCTCTGCGGAAAACACGGCAAGCAGGTCAGTTACAACCATGACAGTGTTTGAAATCTCCAGGTAGACCTGTATCAACGTTTTGATTCGAGCCGGGTTTTCGCCCGCTGGGGGCCAACGCTCTGATTCGTGGTCGTACAACTCGATGAAAACGTTGAAGATTCCAAACCGCCACAGAGACAGTATTGCGATGACCAGCACGCGTCGACGCCGAAAAACGGGCTCCGTGTCGGGCTCCCAGACAGAAAGGACGCGACCGAGCAACCCGGTGCGTTGGAGGACGAACTGATGAGCAACCAGGACTTCAGGGAGGCGGTAGTCGACGAAGACGATTTCGCCGTCACCTGGGAACTCGTCCCCGGTCGTGGATCGCACGAACCTCAACAAGAGGAAGTATTCGAGGACGCATCCACGGCCGCCGATGGGGACGTGGTCGACGCCGTTTCGCTGACCGACAACCCCGGTGGAACGCCCGCGCTCTCAGCGGATTATCTCGGGATGAAGCTCAAAGAACGGGGGATCGAGCCGCTCGTTCACTTCACCACCAAGGACAAAAACCGCAACCAGATCGAGGCGCTGCTCCACGCCCTAGAACGCGAAGACATCAGCAACCTCCTGATCATGAGTGGAGACCACCAGGGCCCCGCGTACGAAGGACAGGGGAAGGCTGTCTACGACCTCGATCCCGTCCAGTTGCTGGATTTCGTCTCGGAACTCAACGGTGGATACGAGTTTCAAGACGCCTTCGGGCGTCATAACGAACTGGCCGAAGCGGACTTCTTCCCGGGGGCCGTGGTCTCTCCGTTCAAGCGACTCGAAGCGGAGTTGGTCCCCCAATACTGGAAATTGGAGATGAAAGTGGAGAAAGGGGCGGAGTTCATCATCCCACAGGTCGGCTTTGACGCCCGGAAGTTCCATGAACTCGTCCAGTACGTCGACGAAAAGGAACTCGACGTGCCGGTTATCGGGAACCTGTACGTACTCGATCCCGGATCGGCGCGAGCGATGAACGAAAACCGGATCCCCGGTGCTATCGTCTCAGACAAGCTTCGGGAAGAGGTCGAAGCCGAACAGGACGGCGACGATCCCCACCAAGCAATGCTCGACCGGGCGGCGAAGATGTACGCCTATATGAAAGGGATGGGCTTTGCCGGCGTCCACATCGGCGGTCATCGCGCCGATTACGATGACGTGGAATACATCGTCGAGCGGGGCGAAGAACTCGTTTCCGACTGGGAAGAACTCGTCCCCGAGTTCGATTATCCGACGGAGAAGGGCTTTTACTACTATTACGATCGGAATTCCGAAACGGGACTCAACGCCGAAACCCACGCCCCCCGGCCCGAAAACCCCAGCCAGGGCCTGAAATACCGCGGCTTCAAAGTCGCCCACGAAGTGATGTTCGAGCCCGATGGTGCGCTGTTCGGTCCCATGCGCTACACGGCGAAAAAAGTGGATGACACGTGGATGGAAGGGCCATACGAGAGTTTCGAGCGGATCGCGAAGACCATCTCGAATGAGTGCCAGGAGTGTGGAAACTGTGCGCTTTTCGATTTGGCCTACCTCTGTCCAATGTCACAGTGTCCGAAAAACGAACGCAATGGGCCCTGTGGCGGGAGTTACGACGGGTATTGTGAAGTCTACCCCGAACAGGACGAGTGCATCTACGTGCGAGCCTACCGCAAACTGAAGGCGGATGGCGGCATCGAGAAAGCCCGCGAAAAGCTTCGGGAAACTTACATCCCCCCGCCCGACTGGGATCTGGAAGGGACGTCCTCCTGGATCAACTATTACCTGGGCAAAGACTACGCGGGCAAGCGAGTCGGCAACCAGCCGGCAGACGGCTGAGGAGCGGATAAGAGCTGTTTTCGACGGGTTGTTTGTTACTTTTCAGCACGCGGAATTTTCAACAGGTTGTCTGTTACTTTTCGGTACGCGGAACGACCAATACGGGCACGTCCACGGACCGGAGGACGGTGGCTGTAACACTTCCCAACAGCTGTCTTTTAACATTTGACCGTCCGTGAGATCCCATCACGATCAGGTCGATGTCCCGCGATCGGGCGTAGCTCTCGATACCGCCGGCGATACCGTCAAAATCCGAAGAGCGTTCGAGTTTTGTCGTGAGGGCAATACCTGAATCATGATTTCGAACCAGGTCGTGTCCAGACTCGATGGCCGCTCGGGCATCTCTCTCCAGTCGTTCGACGAACTCGGTTTCGAGGCCGCCGGCGTTAAAAACGCCACCCGCTTGCTGGGGGTCGAGTACGGAGAGGAGATGAACCCGCCCTTCAGTCTCGGTGGCGATTGCGGTCGCGTGTGGAATGGCGGCTTATGC
>CAZJZA010000015.1:0-13665 GCA_964550355.1 uncultured Halobacteriales archaeon | reverse complement strand
GGATTCGTCACGGTCGCCGTGAGGACCGCACAGACTTCCCACTCGATACCCTCATCGAGGTAGTAACGCTTGTACTCGAAGCGGTCAGTCACCTGGAGGTCCTCGTACTGGTCCGGGGTCACACCGAGTTCCTCCTCGAGTCGTTCTTCGGTGGCCTCGATCTGGGTTTGACCCTCCGCGGGGTGGGACGCGACGGTGCCGTCCCAGTGGGTGTCCCAGAGGCGCTTGTTCCGGGCCCGTTGGGCGAGCAGGACCCGGCCCTCCTCGTCGAAGAGCATGCAAGTAAAGGCGCGGTGGCGGATGCCGTCCCCCGTGTGGGCGTCGAGTCGGTCGACGGTTCCCTGGGGCGTATCGTCCTCGTCGACCGCGATTACCGCCTCGCCGCCGGAGCGCCCGCTTTCGGTGAGTCCGCTGTCGCCAGCATCGTTCGAGAGAGTCATGGAGATGGCAACGGCGAGGACGGTTTTGTACCCACCGGTCTGTTAACTGGGGACCGCCCGGTATGCCACCGATCTGGTAACTGGGAATCGCCCGGTGTGCCCCTACCCTCGTGTCTCTTCGAGGATAAGGCGCGTTTTCGTCGATCGGACCTCCGACTGCTCGCGGGTGCGGGTAATGAGTTCGTTGACCCGTTCGGTGTCCATCGCGTCCACGACGAGTACCATGTCCTCCTCACCGGAGACCTGCCAGACGAAATCCACCTCGGTCCATTCGGCCATGCGCTCTGCGAGTGCCTGGGTATCCACGTCGACGGCCACAGACACCTCGACCATCGACTTGACGTTCCCCGTGCGGGTCGCGATCGTGAACCGTTCGATGGTGCCCTCTTCGAGAAGCCGATCGACACGGTTGCGGACCGTCCCCTCAGAGACGTCGAGGACGTCTGCGATCTCGGTGTAGGGGGTTCGGGAGTCCTCCCGAAGGAGGGCGAGAATCTCCCGGTCGAGATCGTCCATGTCCCTCCCTGTGTCGCCCGGGCGAAAACTGTTTCGAATTTCGTAATTCAACTACGAAAGCAAGCCTTATATTTCACGCAACGTTTGAATCTCGTAATGTCGGACGCCTACATCGCCCTGGAAACCGGCGAGATCCTCGAGGGTCGCGCCAGGTCGCCCGGGGAGACCCACGGCGAACTCGTCTTTACCACGCCGTATACGGGCTATGAGGAGAGCCTGACCGATCCGTCTTACGAGGCCCAGGTACTCACGTTCGCGTACCCGCTCATCGGGAACTACGGCGTCCGAGCGGAGCGATTCGAGTCCGATCGCGTCCATCCGAGTGCGGTCGTCGCCCGGGAACTCACCGATGACGTCGCCGAGTGGCTCACCGAGGAGGGAGTTCCGGCGGTCGATACCGTCGACACCCGGGACCTGGTCCTCGACATCCGGGACGGCGGCGCGATGAAGTGTGGCATTTCAGCGGGGCCGGACGCCTCCCCAGAGCAAGCACGCGAACAACTCGACGTCTGTCCGCACATGAGCGAGATCGAGGACATCGGCGACATGGTCAGCGTCGACGACGTCGAAGTCTATCGTGCCGAGGGGCAAGGGCCGACGACCGCGCTCATCCATTGCGGGACGAAGGGGAGCATCATCGACTCGCTTCTCGAACGTGGCTCCGACGTCCACGTATTCCCCCACGACGCCGACCCGGCCGACATCGAGGCCATCGACCCGGATCTGGTCTTTATCTCGAACGGGCCCGGCGACCCCGCGAATTACGGCCCCACCGAAGCACTCGTCGAACACTTCCTCGGCGAGATCCCCATCGCCGGCATCTGTCTGGGGATGCAAATCGTCGCCAACGCCGTCGACGGCGAGACGACGAAGATGGAATTCGGGCACCGTGGGGTCAATCAGCCGGTGCTCGACCGGGAGAGCGGCCGGGTCGTCATGACCACGCAGAATCACGGGTACATGGTCGCCGACGCCGGGAACCTCGAGGTGACCCAGGTCAACGTCAACGACGACACCCCGGAGGGGGCCGAATCCGCCGACCTCGACGTTATCACCCGCCAGTAACACCCGGAGGCCCATCCGGGACCCCTCGACACTCTCGCCTTCTTCGATGACGTGCTCGCGATGGCCGACGCGGGGGCCCATCCCGCGGCGACGCACTGATACCGGCTGGCGGACGATTCCCACCACGCCACGCGGACCGGCCGTGTCATCGGTCCGGGAAAACCCGGTGGCCTTTATTCCTCGCGGCCGAATCGAGTCCTCATGGCACACGACTACGTCGAGTCTATCCGGGAGCAGCGCGAGCAGAAAGAGGAGTACTTCGCCGAAAGTCCCCGCTCGCCCATTCCCCGGGCCGCACAGGACGATTTTCCGGGCCTCGCGTACTTCGCAGTCGACGAGTCGATGCGCTTCGAGGCCGAACTCCACGAACACGAGAATCCCGAGCGCCTAACCGTGGAGACCACCGCGGGTAACGCACAGGAATATCTCCAGTGGGGGGAGTTCCACCTGGAGGTCGAAGGCGAGGACGTCACGATCCAGGCCTACAAGAGTGATCCCGCCGAGGACCGACTCTGGGTTCCCTTCCGGGACGAGACAAACAGCGAAGAAACCTACGGGGCGGGGCGCTATCTCGACCTGGAGCGGGACCGCCACTACCAGGATGGCGTGTGGACGATTGATTTCAACCAGGCGTACAACCCGACGTGTGCGTACAACGAGGGCTATGAATGCCCCCTTATCCCGACCGAAAACTGGCTCGACGTGCGGATCGAGGCCGGCGAGAAGGATTATCCTGGCGAGCCACACAGCCCGAGTCACCACTAATCGCCGCCGAGTAGCGGTGATTGACGTCGCGATGGACAGATCGACGCCGCACTGATTGTCGTCGAGTAGCGCTGATCTATGCCGCACTGATTGCCACCGAGAAGCGCTGATCTATGCTGCACTGATTGCCACCGAGAAGCACGGATCGACGCCGCCAGGTCGATGGGTCTGTTTCGAAACTGATTTCGAACCCGTCTATTGCTCCCGACCCCAGTTCGCCGTCCGCTTCGGCCGTTCCGTGATGGACTCGATATCGAGCGGTTCGTCCTGGGCCTCGAGTGCGTCGAGGGTGGCTCGGGCGGAGGGATAGGTCGAGAAGTAGGTAACCTCATGCTCGACAGCCACCTGGAGTGGCTCCCGGTTTCGCGAGATGATGAGGTCGATGTCGCCGGCTTCGATGGCCGCCTCGAAGTCGCTTTCGTCCTCGAAGTCCGCGATGGCGAAGTGCCGGGCAAACCCCTCGAGCAACTCCCGTCCGGCATCGGAGTCTGGATCCGGGAACTCCTCGTTGTCCAGATCGATCAGCGCGGTCCCCGCAGTCGGGATCGGCTTGTCGATGGCCATCTGGGATTTCTGGTAGGCTTTGCCGAATGAATCGGCCGTGCCCATCACTTCGCCGGTAGATTTCATCTCCGGGCCAAGCGTCGGGTCCGAGCCGGGCAGCCGGTCGAAGGGGAGGACGACTTCCTTTATGGAGATCTGTTCGGGGATCTGCTCTTCGACAGCCAACTCGGCGAGACTCGTTCCGGCCATCACCTTCGCCGCGAGCTTGGCGATCGGAATGCCCGTGGCCTTCGAGATAAATGGGACTGTCCGGGAGGAGCGGGGGTTTGCCTCGAGGACGTACACCGTCCCGTCCTGGATGGCCAATTGGACGTTGAGCAAGCCCACCGTCTCCAGGGCCGTGGCGATGTCCTCGACGACGTCCCGTACCCGTCTCATCGTCTCTGTATCGAGGTTCTGCGGTGGAATCATCACCGCGGAGTCTCCGGAGTGAACCCCGGCGCTCTCGATGTGTTCCATCACGCCGCCAATGAGCACGTCTTCCCCATCGGCGACCGCGTCGACGTCGAGTTCGATGGCCCCTTCGAGGTAATCGTCGACGAGGATCGGCTTCTCAGGGGAGACCCGTACGGCCTCCTCGATGTAGCCTTTCAACTCCTCGTCGTCGTAGACGACTTCCATCGCCCGCCCGCCGAGCACGTAACTCGGCCGCACGAGGACGGGATAGCCGATTTCGTGGGCCAGTTCGAGAGCCTCGGCCTCGTTCGTCGCCGTGCCGCCGGACGGCTGATCGACGCCCATCTCGTCCATGAGGGCGTTAAAGCGATCCCGGTCCTCGGCCAGGTCCATCGCCTCGACGCTCGTGCCCATGAGTTCACAGTCGAGGCCCCGGCGTTCGATTTCGGCCGCCAGCGGATCGCCGATATTCACGGAGGTCTGGCCCCCGAACTGGACCATTACGCCGTCAGCGTTTGTCGCCTCGATGACGTCTGCGACCTCCTCGGCGGTGATGGGCTCGAAAAAGAGTCCGTCGGAGGTGTCATAATCAGTCGAGACGGTCTCGGGGTTGTTGTTAACGATGTGGGTCTCGATGCCCGCTTCGCGCAATGCCCGCACCGCGTGCACGGTTACGTAGTCGAACTCGACTCCCTGGCCGATGCGGATCGGTCCTGCACCGACGATAACGACGCTCTCGATGTCGGGGTTGGTCTGGACCTCCTCGCGGGTCCGCTCGGCCGGCGACCGGGAGGAGTAGTAGTACGGGGTCGAAGCGGCGAACTCCCCGGCACAGGTGTCTACCTGCTTAAACGTGCGGGCTGGGCCTTCCGACTCGGTGGTTTCGACGCTGACTGCCGGATCCGGTTCGGTCCCGGGAAGGTCGATTTCGGTCGGTCCCAGGCCCCCGCCGGTCGCGGTCGTATCGACGCTCCCGGACGTTGCCATGGCGGCGGCCCCGGCGTTCGTATAGCCGGTTCCGAGGGCAGGCGCGAAGTTCCCCCCGGCGGCCGCTTCCGCGGCCGCAGCGACGTTTCCGAAGCGTTCTATGTACCACTCCTCGATCCCGGTCAACTCGACGATTTCCGGAGTCGAGAAGCCCCGATCGAAGGCCTCGAAGATCGCGTACGGCCGGTCCGGTGTCGGGGTTTCGAGATGGTTCGTCCGGAGTTGCTCGTCCGTGACTGTTTCCCAGTCGACAGCCGGGACGTACTCCGTCGAGCGGAGTGCTTTGAGCAGGGATTCCTCGAAAGTCCGTCCGATCGCCATCGCCTCGCCGGTGGATTTCATCGCCGTCGAGAGTTCGAAATCGACCTCGGGGAACTTGTCCTTGGGCCACCGGGGCACCTTCGTAACGATATAGTCGATGGCCGGCTCGAAGGCGGCGGTCGTCTCGCCGGTGATCTCGTTTTCGATCTCGTGGAGCATCTTGCCCAGCGCGACCTTCGCGGTCACCCGGGCGATCGGGTACCCGGTCGCTTTCGAGGCCAGCGCGGAGGAGCGGGAGACGCGTGGGTTGACCTCGACGACGCGATATTCGCCGCCCGGAGTGCCGTCGTCGTGCCACGCGAACTGGATGTTACAGCCGCCCTGGATTCCGAGGTCACGGATAACCTCGAGGGCCGCATCGCGCATCTCCTGGTGGCCCTCGTCCGGGATGACCTGACTCGGGGTCACGACCATCGACTCGCCGGTGTGGATCCCCATCGGGTCGAGGTTCTCCATGTTGCAGATGATGATGGTGGAATCTGCGGCATCGCGCATCACCTCATATTCGAGTTCGACCCATCCGTCGATGGACTCGGTGATCATCACCTCGTGATTCCGGGAGAGGGTGAGTCCGCGCTTTACCCGGTCGTGGAGCTCGTCCATGTCGTAGACGACTCCCGATCCCTGGCCGCCCAACGTGTAGGTCGTCCGCATGATGACCGGGAGCCCACCGACCGAGTCGACGGCATCCTCGATTTCCTCGAGGCTCTCGATGGTGACCGACTTGGGCACCGGTTGGTCGAGGGCCTGCATCCGATCGCGGAACTGCTCTCGGTCCTCGGTCGCGTAGATCGTTTCGAGCGGGGTCCCCATGATCTCGACGTCGTACTCCTCGAGCACGCCCTGCTCGGCGAGTTCGGCGGTGACGTTCAACCCGGTCTGGCCCCCCAGGCCGGCGATGACTCCGTCGGGCTCCTCCTTGCGAATGACTTCGGCGATGGCCTCGGTGGTGATCGGTTCGAGGTAGACTTTATCGGCCATCTCCGGGTCGGTCATGATCGTTGCGGGATTGGAATTGACGAGGACGACCCGGACGCCCTCTTCCTGGAGGGCTCGGCAGGCCTGTGCACCGGAGTAATCGAACTCGGCAGCCTGTCCGATCTGGATCGGCCCACTTCCGATGAGAAGTACGGTCCGGTCGTCTGGCATTACCGATTGAAACCTGTACATCGTAATAAGTCCGGCGAAAGATTCCAGTTTTCGCAACTCGATTTCGAAATTCGAAGGCCGCCCCCCCCCCGTCCAGTCAGCGAGACAGAGCGTCCCTTTCCGCCGGTGACCCGTCCGGGGGTTCAGTGGGTCATCACGAGCAGTTTCTCGTCGGTGCCCCGGACACAGATCGGATCCGCGGGTGGGTTCGAAAAGGAGAGCGATCGCCCGTCGACCACAAGCAGCCGGTCGAATTCTTCGCTACAGACCGGGCAAGCGTAACCTTCGCGGTTCGAGAGCGTCATCGTCGTCCCGTCCTGGCGGCGCAATTTCAGCCCCTCCCGGTAGTCGTGGACGGAAAAGCCGTTTTCGACGTCGAGCGTGGCCATCGATTGTTCAACCGAGCGCCCCCGAAATAGCTCCTGTGGAGGGGCCCGGCCACGGGGATTTTGTGGATGGGGTCGGCCACGGGGATTTTGTGGATGGGGTCGGCCACGGGGATTTTGTGGAGGGCCCAGCGGGGATTTTGTGGAGCCTCCGGCCACGGGAAGCAGGAGCCCCAACCCGCCCCGCAAACCGGCTCAGTAGAACGTCTCGACCAACTCGTCATAACCCGACATGAGTCGCTCCGTCACCGGTCCCACCGCGAACTCCCGATCGTCCAGGCGCCCCACCGGCCAGACCTCCCCGGTCGTGTTGGTCAAGAATAGTTCGTCCGCGTTCGCGAGCCGATCCGGTCGATAGCGGTCGGTCTCGACCAGAATGTCGAGGTCGGAAGCCAGGTCGAGGACCACGCTCCGGGTCACGCCGGCCAGTATCGGCCCGTCGGTCGAGGGGGTGTGGAGCACGCCGTCCTCGACGAAAAATACGTTCGCCGTCGTTCCCTCGGCCACGTAGCCGTCGGTGTCGAGGAGAAGCGCGTCGTCCGCCTCGACGTCTCCTGTCCCGTCTCTGAGTTCGAGTCTGGCCAGAATGCCGTTGAGATAGTTATGGGTTTTCAGCCCGGGGGGGATCGCGTCCGGGTGATTCCGTCGCGTCTCGACAGTTTTTACCACCGCAGGTTCGTTCCAGCGCGATTCCCCCTCGACCCCGGCCCGCGGGAGTTCTTTGACGATTACGACGACAGTCGGATCGACCTCCGGCCGCGGCGTCAATACGCCCGGCTGGACTCCTCGCGTAATCGAGACCCGCACGTACGCGTCCCTCAGTTCGTTCGCATCGAGCGTCGCGTCGATCCGGGAGCGAAGATCCGCAGGAATCGCCCTGGGCATACCGAGTGCGTCACACGTGTGCTCAAGGCGGTCGAGATGGGCGTCCCACTCGAACACGGACCCACCGTAGGCCCGCAGCGTTTCGAAGGCTGCGTCTCCGTACTTGAAGCCCCGGTCCGCGACGTTCACGGTCGCCCTTTCGGCGGGAACCAGGTCGCCGTTCACGTGGAACTGCATACCTCTTCTACGAAGGTCCGCACGATATCTTTCCCTTTCGGCGTCAAAATGCTCTCGGGGTGGTACTGAACGCCGAAGTGTGGTTTTTCCTCGTGGCGCACCCCCATTACCAGTTCGGGCTCGCCATCCGTCCAGGCGGTTTCCTCGAGACACCTCGGGAGATTCTTGCGTTCGACGCCGAGGGAGTGATAGCGGCCCGCCTCGAACTCGGCCGGGAGGTCGGCGTACATCCCTTCGGCGTCGTGGGTTACGACCGAGGATTTTCCGTGGACCACGCCCGGCGCATGGTCCACGGGTGCGCCGTGGACCGCACAGAGTGCCTGGTGGCCGAGACACACCCCAAGTGTCGGGTAGTCGAGTTCCTCGAAGACGGGCATCGACACGCCGGCGTCCTGTGGGATTCCCGGACCCGGCGAGACGATAATTCCGTCCGGGTCAAGGGCTCGAATCCCGGCCAGGTCGATCTCGTCGTTCCGCCTGACGGTCACTCGCCCGGCGAACTCCCCGGCGTACTGGACCAGGTTGTACGCGAAGGAGTCGTAATTGTCCACCACCAAGATGTGGGCCCCGGGTACGTCGCCATCGGCACCCCTATCCGCACCCTCGAAGTCGGTCATTCTCCCACCTCCAGTTCACCGGCTTCCAGGGCTGTGTCGACCGCGTTGAGGAGTGCCCGTGCCTTATCGAGGGTCTCCTCGTACTCCAGGTCCGGGACCGAATCGTGAACGATCCCACCGCCCACCCGGAGGTGATACTGCTCGCCGTGGCGGACCAGCGTCCTGATGACGATGTTGAGGGTGGCCCGCCCGTCGAACCCGATGGCGGCCATGCTGCCGGTGTACGGGCCCCGACGGGTCGATTCGACCTCCTCGATGATCTCCATCGTTCGGGGTTTGGGGGCTCCCGTGATCGTTCCGCCCGGGAACACCGCCCGGATCGCGTCGACAACGCCGGCGTCCGGTCGGAGCCGCCCCGAGACCAGCGAGACCAGGTGCATCACCTCGGAGTATCGGTCGACCCGGCGGTACTCGTCGACGGTGACCGTCCCATATTCGGAGACTTTTCCGAGGTCGTTCCGTTCGAGGTCCACGAGCATGGCGTGTTCGGCCCGTTCTTTCTCGTCGCCGGTGAGATCGGCTTCGAGCACTCGATCCTCCTCTTCAGTCGCGCCGCGGGGACGGGTGCCGGCGATCGGCTCGGTTTCGATTCGCTCACCTTCCCGTTCGAGCAGCAACTCGGGACTGGCGCTTACGAGGTCGACGCCTGGATATTCGATCAGTCCCGAATACGGGGCCGGATTCACCGTCCGGAGCGCGTCGTAGGCGTCGACGGGGTGGACCGCAGCCGGCGCTTCTAACCGCTGGGAGATATTGACCTGGAAGGTGTCGCCCTCCCGGATGTAGTCCTTTACCGTTCCGACGCGTTCGGCGTAGGCCAATCGGTCGGTCGGGCTCTCGAACGCCGCGGTGTTCGTGGCGACCGGGGGGTCGCCGACGGACGGATCGCCGTCCTGGATCTTCGCCGCAAGCGATTCCAACTTGTCTTTTCCCCGGTCGTAGGCCGATACGGGGTCCTCTCCAATCTCGGGCGAGGAGACGAGGAACAGCGAGGGCTCATCGTCGAGTGGCATTCGCCAGGCGGCGATGGCGTCGTAGACGCCGAACTGGAGATGTGGAAGTTCGCGGTCGTCGACCGCGTCTTCGGGGAGGTCTTCGAGGTCCCGGACGATGTCATACGAGAGCCAGCCGAAGAGGCCACCGGGATACGGGATCTCGCAGTCGGTGTCGGCCAGTCCCTCGCCTTCGAGGGTGGATTCGAGGCGATCGAGTGCACCCGGGCCGTCGACGGTCAGGAAATCGCTCGGATCGATGCCGAAATAGCCCCAGCCCTCGCGGCCACCGGAGGTTTCGAAGAAAAACGAAGGGTCCGTGCCGCGGGCGCGCCGGTAGGCCGCCCACGGGTCGGCCGAAAGCGTCCCCACGATCGGAACGCGAGCGCCCGACGGGGACCCGGCGGCCCGTTCGCGGAACGCCGAACGGGACGTCGATACCGTGAACGCTGACATAGTCGAGGAAGGTCGGCCTCGATTCAAGACACTTTGGGTCTCATCCGGTGCTGCCGTCGGTTGGCTGTGGCGGCCCGTCAAAACAACTGAGGAACCTGAGCCAGGACTTGCGGGCCCCCGACTCGACGGCTACACCGGCTCGTCGAACTCGTCGTCGAAATCTCGCACAGATCTATATTCGTCGACGAACTCCTCGACGTCGAACTCGGCCCGGTGTTCACTGAAGGCGCTCGTCGCCGAGTCGTCCCCGACTTCCGTGACCGCCTGGGCCATGACCGAAAGCACCGTCTCCACGACGATCTCGTGGAGGGTGCGGGCGTCGAAGTCCGCGATCCAGGCCACGGCAAAACCGGTCGCCCCCTCCTCGCTCGCGTCGTGGGCGACGATTTCCTCCGGATAGGCGTCCATCACGAGTCCCATGAGCGGGATCGTTCCGAACTCCTCGATTTCCGTTCCCTCGGCCGCGAGCGTCTCCGCGAGGACCTCCGTCACCGAGGCGGGGAGAAAGCGCGAGGGCGGATGAGGATCCATCACGACGCCGTGGGTTTTTCCACAATCACACGAAAATTCGCGCAGTCCCAGATCCAACTCGTCAGCCGTGATCGTCTCGCCGCAGGGCAACTCGATCGGCTGGCCGCTCGGTCCCGTTGGAACCCCAGGCTGGGCCGTCATGGCCAATCCTCCCGCTCTGGCTCCCCATCAGGCTTCCGTTGTTCCCCCACCGTCCAGCATGCAGCCTCGGCGGCCTCTTCGACCGGGAGATACTCCCACCCGGCCGCTTCGGCGGTTTCGCGGTCCCTCTCGTCGGTTCCGACCATCACGAAGCGGTCGGACTCGAACTGCTCCCGAACGCTTTCGAGCGTGTCCTGCGCTCCGTTCGGCCCGGAGAAGAAGTCCTCGCGGATGCGGCGCTTGCGGGTGTAGTTCGTGAGGACGTGGGTCGGTTCGTCGGCCGAAACGACCCCGGCATAGCGGGTCCACTGCCGGGCGTCGGCAAAGGCGGTGCCCGGCTCGGCCAGGGCTTTTAAGGCCGACAGTTCGAAGGCAAGGGTCATTTCGCCCCCGCTGTCCGGCGTGTCCATACCGCGTTTCGGGGCGAATCGCGCAAAACGGCTTCGGTCCGGGGCTGAAAAATCAGGCGTCGAGGTCGACGTCGACCCTGAGGTCGTCGAGATCGAAGGTCTCCTGGAGGAGGACGTCTTTCTGGTCGGTAATCTTCGCCCCGCTCAGGATGAGATCCTTGTACTTGGACTGCGGGGAAAGGTCGCCAATGAGCACGCCGCCGATGAGTTGACCGTCTTTAAACGCGAGCCGTCGCCAGGACGTCTCGTCGTACTTCCGCTCGGCGTCGTCGTCACCCTCTGTGGGATAGCCAAAGGAGAGGAACGGGAAGTCGAAGTGGGTGATGGAGTACGAGGAAACCCACCGGAACTCCTCGGCTTCCACGTCCGCGCCCTGGTCCGCGAGCATCGTCCGGGCGGCCAGATTCCCTTGTTCTTTCGCCGAGCCCCAGGAGCCGTTCTGGGCGTCGTCACCGATGACCGGGTCGTGGAATGTCACGATGTCGCCGGCCGCGTAGATGTCCTCGGCGTCGGTTCGCATGTACTCGTCCGTGTGGATACCGCCGTTGGTCTCCACGCTCGTCTCCTGGAGCAACTCGGTGTTGAAGTTGAGGCCGATGGCGGCTCCCACGAAACGGCTCTCGTAGCGGTCGCCATTGGCGTCGATCGTGGCCGCAACGTGTCCCTCGTCGTCGGTCTCGAACTCCTCGACGCCGGACTCGAGAACGAGTTCGACGCCCAGGTCCCGCATCGCCTCGTGCATGATCTCGGCCCCGTCGAGGCTCAGCGCGTAGCGCCACCAGCGGTTGCCCCGCATGATGTACCAGGCGTTTTCGAGATCCTGGGCTCCGGCGATGGCGGCCAGGTCGATTCCCAGCAGCCCAGCCCCAACGATGACTGCATTATCGGCGGCTTCTATTCCCTCGCGAATGGCCCGGGCGTCCTCGAAGGTCCAGAAGTGATGGATGCCATCGGCGTGACTCCCCGGGACGGGAAGCTGTGAAGGGGTTCCACCTGTCGCGACGAGCAGTTTGTCGTAGCCGATCGTCTTGCCCGCGTGGGTGTATATCTCGTGGGCCTCCTCGTCGACGGCCGTCACGAGGGTGTTCATTTCGAGTTCGATGTCTCGATTCGTATACCAGGTCTCATCGTGAATCGAAACCGGACCCTCGGGCATTTTGCCCTTGGCGAACTCCTTGATCAGAATCCGGTTGTAAAGCGGCTCCCCTTCGTCGGTGATGACAGTGATGTCGGCGTCTTCGTCGTGCTCACGAAGCTCTTCGGCGGCGGTGCTGCCGGCGATCCCATCGCCAATAATCACGTACGACACACTCATAATATTGCAATTCTCTGTCGCCCTTAAAGTGGATTGCTATATCCCTCAGGCAGTGTCTCCTGTGACCGATTGTCGGGCGCTCATTGTGTGGACCGCCCGGTAGGCCTCGCCAACCAGTGGCTCGCCGTGGCCCGATGCCACGACATCGACGGGCGGCAATCGTTCTGCCAGCCGTTCGATGCTGAACTCGATCGTGGGGTTGTCGTCGTTGAGATACCAGGGCGGTGGTGAGAGGGATTCCCCGTCGCTGGTGACGAGATCGCCGACGAAAGCCACGTCTCGCGCCTCGCTCACGTAGGCGACGTGGCCGGGGGTGTGGCCGGGCGAATGGATCGCGGTGAACGTGCCGATCTCGTCCCCGTCCCGAACCGGCGTGATCGGCGTCTGCGGGGGGTGAAGTATTACCGTCGATAGCCGCATTAAACCCCGTTTCAGGCCGGTGAAGCCGGGGGTTTGCTTCCCCGAGACGAAGTCCGCGTCCGCCTCGCCGACGTAGATGTCCTGGGTTCCGGAAAGCGACGCCAGCGCCCCGACGTGATCGAGGTCGAAATGAGTCACGAGAACGCGTTCGACGGTCTCCGGCTCGAAACCGACCTCCCGGATTGCCGTCTCGATTGCGTTCCCGCTCCAGGGCAGACCCGCGTCGATCAGCGTGAGGACATCGTCCGCGACGAGATACGCGTTCACCCCGGTCAGATCGATCTGCCAGACCCCGTCGCTCAGTTGGCGTGGCATGGATTCGTCGGGATGCTGCGGCGTCGGTCAGTCGTTCGGTCAGCGGATTCGGGCAGCCGCCCGATTTGCTGATACGGTACGCCTTTATCGTGGACGATTCGGTCAGCCGTTGGCATAGACGATTTCGGCGATCACCCGCCGTTTTCCCTCATCGTCGTCGTTTACGTACTTGTAGCGGACGTCTGGATCCTCGTCGGTCGTCCCGGCGTGGGAGCCATCACAGAAAGGATAGTCGGCGGACAGCCCGCACATGCAGATCGCGATGTCACCTTTTTGCTCGTCGATGTCGCTTTCGTCGATGCGATACGGGCCGCGTGCGTCGTGGGTGATTTCCCGGGGCATACCCGGAATTTTGCGCGCCCTGGTATTTATATGGGGGCGGTAAAATCGGGTCGCTCACCCGGTATTCGGGCCGGAAACAATCCGCTCTGCGACTTCGAAGCCCGCGACGATCCCCCCGTCAAGACTTCGTTCGGGGTACTGGGCCCGCGAGGCCATGCCTGCGTAGTAGACCCCTTCCCCGACTGCTTCGCTCAAGTCGAACGGCACGACGTTCTCCAGATACCCCCGTTCGTAGACGGGTGCGGTCCGTCTGTTCCGCGCGGTCTCGATCCAGTTCACCGACTCTCGGTCGAACTCGGGGAACAGCGACTCGATTCCCTCGAGCCACCGCGTTTCGATCTCGGAATCCGACGCCGAGAAAAGCGGGTCCTCGGCGGATTGTACGTACTTCGGCACGTAAAGTAGGTGCTCACCCCCGTAGCGATCGGGATTGATGAAGTTCGAATGCTCGTTGTGCGCGCAGTTGGGGGCTTCG